>JACPSL010000037.1 GCA_016193285.1 Candidatus Melainabacteria bacterium | reverse complement strand
TTATTTTCCAGTAATTCCTCAATATGGTTATTTCAAATGGCCTACAGAAAAATCTATTTTTCAGACCTAAAATGCTTTATTTGATCCCAATTCTGCATTCTACGAAAAAAATTAATTGTTAAGTTTTAAACTTGCGAGAATTTTAAATTTTAAATCCCCTGTGCCTTTTGTTTAACTTCTTCTATATCTCCTACCATGTAAAAAGCTTGTTCTGGCAATCCATCATATTTCCCTTCAAGGATTTCTTTAAAACCTTGGACAGTTTTTTCAAGTTTTACATACTTCCCTTTAGTTCCTGTAAAAACCTCAGCTACAAAAAAAGGTTGGCTTAAAAATCTTTGGATTTTTCTAGCTCTTGTAACAGTTGATTTATCTTCTTCAGAGAGTTCATCCATACCTAGAATTGCAATAATATCTTGCAACTCTTTATACCTTTGTAAAGTTTGCTGGACACCTCTAGCTACTTGATAATGTTCATTCCCAACTATATTAGGCTTTAAAGCTGTACTAGTTGATGATAGTGGATCAACTGCAGGATAAATTCCAAGCTCAGCAATTTGTCTGCTTAAAACAGTTGTAGCATCTAAGTGCCCAAAAGTTGTTGCTGGAGCTGGATCTGTTAAGTCATCAGCTGGTACATAAATTGCTTGAACAGAAGTAATTGAACCATCTTTTGTACTTGTAATTCTTTCTTGAAGTTCGCCCATTTCAATAGCTAATGTTGGTTGATATCCTACTGCACTTGGCATTCTTCCTAAGAGAGCTGAAACCTCTGAACCTGCTTGTGTAAATCTAAATATATTGTCTACAAAAAATAAAACATCTTTTTTTTGAATATCTCTAAAATATTCAGCCATTGTTAATGCTGACAATCCAACTCTCATACGAGCTCCAGGTGGTTCATTCATTTGTCCATAAACAAGTGCAACATTTTCAATAACTCCTGATTCTTTCATTTCATTCCATAAATCATTCCCTTCTCTTGTTCTTTCACCAACTCCTCCAAAAACTGAGATCCCTTTATGAGCTTTAGCAACATTATTTATAAGCTCCATAATGATTACTGTTTTTCCAACACCTGCTCCACCAAAAAGTCCAATCTTTCCACCTTTTACATAAGGCTCCAACAAATCAACGACTTTAATTCCCGTTTCAAATATTTTAACTTCTGTACTTTGATCTACAAGTCTTGGGGCATGTCTATGGATAGGCCATCTTTCAACTACTTTTATAGGACTAGCTTCATCTACTAAATCTCCAAGTACATTAAATATTCTTCCAAGTGTTTCATTACCTACTGGTACAGTAATTGGCTTTCCAGTATTAATAACAGTCATGCCACGAGACAAACCATCTGTAGAACTCATTGCTACTGCTCTAAGTTTATTATCCCCAATGATTTGTTGGACTTCAACAATTACTTTTACTTCCTGATTTGCTGCATTTTTATATTTGATTTCTAAAGAAGTATAAATATCCGGCAAGTGAGCCGGTGGAAACTCAACATCTATAACAGGCCCTATAATCTGTACAATCTTACCTTCTGTTTTACTTAACGTGCTTGTACTTTCTGTATTCATTGAATAAAAAAATCTCTAACTTAATTAACTTTTAAATAATAACATAATTTTATTTGTATGAATCTGTGTTTGGACTAGCTATAACATCTTTAGATGTAGCTTCATCTGTTTCTTCTTTATCCTCTTTATCCTCGTTAGAATAAGCATTAATTTCTCTAAGATCAATCTTGTCATTAATTACAATAAAATTTAAATTAAGCTCTTCATCACGACAAATAAATCTAATTGAATTTGGTGCATAGCCAATGTATTTATCAACAAACAACAATATTGAAAGAAAAGTATTAGGATAAAGAATATATGTTTTATTTGGTGAAAGAAAAACAGAATCATCATATACACTAAAAGCTTTACCTTTTAATGATCCAACAGACCGAAATGCAGTATTTGCAGCTGTTCTAGCAATACCACTTAATGCAATTGATGCAGCACCTGCAGCTAAATTAAACACAGCTAATTTTTTTGAAGAACTATCCTTAAAGAAAGAACTTACTTGATTTGAATTAAAATATGAGACACCTACATCTACACTATAGCCAGGGATTGAAAAAGTTTTATTTGTCCTGTTTTCAAAATATATCTCATATAAATCAAATTGTTTTGCTATAGTCTTAGGAAGAGGTATGTCATTTAATTTTCTTACAACATATTCAAGACCATCAATTTTATCTACACTTGCAATAGCCACAAGACAAAGCTGACAAGAAAGTAATACAAAACTAAAAATAAAAAAGATGTTTTTCATACTATCATCTAAATAATACCCACAAATCCTTAACGATTCCTTAAATAAGAAAATAATTACAATCTAATTTGTGAAATCAATAAATAACCGCTAGTATTATATTCTTGAAATGAGAGCTAGCACTAAATTTTACATATCACTTGTACTACTAATATTAATCACATTATGGACAGCTGAGGTAAAAGAGGTAAAATCAAAAGACATTAAAAAGGTATATAAGGTGCAGAATAGAATAAAGTTTATTGAAGAAATTAATGGGATTAAAGAATATCACCATGAAAATGGATTAAAAATTTTATTAAAAAAAAATGATTCTCTACCATTAATTACATTTTCTATTTGGTACAAAGTCGGTTCTAGAAATGAGTCAAAAGGTGCATGTGGACTTGCACATTTCTTAGAACATATGATGTTTAAAGGTACAAAAAATTATAAAAAAGGAGAAATCTCTGAAATAATACAAAATAATGGTGGCGTATTTAATGCATTTACTTCTTCTGATGGAACTGCATATTATGAGACTATTTCACCTGATTTTTTGGAAGAAGTAATAAAAATTGAAGCTGACAGAATGAAAGGTTCTTTATTAAAAGAAGAAGAATTAAATTTAGAAAGGACAGTTGTACTTTCTGAACTTGAAGGTAATTTAAATAATCCAGAAACATTCTTGGATCAAAATGTCAGAATGGCTGCTTACAAAGAAAGTCCATACAAAAATCCAGTAATTGGCTACACTCCTGACATAAAAAAAATCAATTCCGAAATAATGCACAAATTTTACTCACAATTTTATAATCCAAACAATTCCACAATAATTCTTGTTGGTTATTTTAATGAAAAAAATGCTCTTAATTTAATTGATAACCATTTTGGCAATATTAAAAATGAAATAACTAGTTATTCAAATGAAGAAATAAAAAAAGACAAACCTCAAGATAAAGAAAACAGATTTTCAATAAAGCGATCTGGTACATTTAAATTACTAGAAATTGCTTATCACATTGTAGAAACAAATAACAAAGACATATATCCCTTAAACTTAATTGAAGAAATTTTAATTAAAGGAAGAAACAGCCCACTACAAAAAGAACTAGTTGAAAAAAGCTTAACAACTGAGGTTTCTGGTGGTGCTGAAGTTAATAAAGATCCAGGACTATTTTATATTTTAATACCACTTACCCAAAAAGCAAGCCACAAACGAGTTGAGAACATAATAACAAATGAGATTAATAAACTTATTCAAAATCCACCATCTGACGAAGAAATACAAGCTGCAAAAAACAGAATTAAAGCAAACTATTTATTTTCACTTGACGGCACCTCTAACCAAGCATTTAACATTGGTTATTTTGAAATTGCAAATGACTGGAAACAATCAACTTACTGGTTAAATGAAATAAAAAAAGTAACCAAGGATGAAATTATAAATGCATTGAAAAAATATTTTCAAACAAAAAATAAAACTGTTGGTTATTTCCAGCCAATAATACAAAACAGAGAAAACGAAGGAAGATATGAGGTTCAAAATATTAACTTAAGTAGAACTCCTCACTATAGATCTACTAATATTAATAATGCAACTTCTTTAGAAAATTTATTTAAAACTTTTTCTTATAAAACTAAGAAATTTACTGATGGTTCTAAATTATTAATATATGACAAAATAGACATTCCTGTAACTTATATTTCAGGAGTAATAAGTGGAGGAAGTAGCTTAGTACCTAAAAAGAATGAATCAGATTGCATTTTAATTTCACAAATTTTAGAAAAAGGCAGTAAGAATTATAAGAAAGAAAACATTGAAAAACTTTTAGACAGTACTGGAACATCTATTGAATTTTCATGTGATGAAGAATCTTTTAAATTCAGCCTCACTACACTAAATGAAAATCTAACTAAATCAATAACCTTACTTATGGACATATTATTAAATCCTAATTTTTCAAAAGACGAAGTAAAAAAAGAAAAAGAAAAAATGATTGCAGAAATTATTGAATCAAAAGACGATACCAGAGAAATAGCCGAAAGAAAATTTAGTCAAACAATCTATAATAAAGAACATCCTTATTATTCAAATGATTTTAAAGAAGACATAAAAATTATTAAAGGAATAACAATGAAATCTCTTCAAGACACTCACAAAAAGATAATTAAAAATCATAAAATTACAATTTCACTTGTAAGTAACATTGATAAAAAACAATTAAATGATTTTACTAATTTATTAGAACAATATTTAACTAAAACAAATAACAAAGACAAAGATGACGAAGACAGAATCCACATTCCAGATACATTAGTCAGGGATATCCCTAAATTAGAAACTGTCTATGTAAAAGATAAAATGCAATCAGATGTATTTCTTGGTCATGCTGGGAATGTAAAAAGAACTGATCCTGATTTTTATAAGCTCCATATTGCAAATTACATTTTAGGTGGCAGTTCACTTTCAAGTACTTTAGCTAAAAAAGTCAGGGATAATGCAGGTTTAGTTTATACAATTTTTTCTTATATAAATGCTACACATGGTAAAGGAGAGTTTGGTATTTATTTTGGATCTAACAATGAAAATGTTGATAAAGGAATAAATCTTATTAAAGAAGAAATTAATAATTTTGTAAAAGTTGGTATAACAGATGCAGAATTAAAAAAAGCAAAAAAGTCAGTTATTAATTCATTTATTTCAAAATACTTATCTACATATAAAAATATAGGAGATACATTAATTAAAATGGAATTTTATTCACTAGGAAGTGATTACATAAACAAATATCCACAAACAATTAATTCACTTAAATTAGAAGACGTAAATAGTGCAATAAAAAAATATATTTATCCTAATAAGTTAAATGTAGCTATTGCTGGTGAATATAGGAAGTCAAAGTAATAAAGCTTTATACTCATTAACAGCCTGTACACATAAGATACAAATATCCTTATAGTCAGCATCACTGCCAATATCAGTTGAATACTTCCAACATCTTGGACACTTACTACCATCTGCACCAGTAACAACTACTAAGCATGACCCATCATCCACAGATGAATATTCTTCAAAACCATCTTGTTTATAAGTTTTATCCTTATTATAAATTTCAGCCTGAGAAACAATAAAAAGAGCTTCCAGCTCAGTTTTATTAAATGCCCTAAAGAATGCATAATAGTCATCTTTTTTTAAGTAAATATGTACTTTTGCCTCAAGTGACTTTCCTATTTTTTTTTCAGCTCTTGCAATTTCAAGAGCCTTATTTACAATTGCTCTGACATCAGTCAATATTTTTTCTGAGGTTTTACTTTCACTTTCAAATTTTGGATTACTTTCAATCCACTCTAAACAAATTGGTGACTCTGTAGATTTAGAAAAATTAGCGGGTAAATAATCCCATATATCCTGAGCCAAATGTGGTAGTACAGGACATAAAACTCTTACAAGGAAGTTTAAAATTTCATTTAAAACAAACTGGACAGATTTTCTTGACTTGGAATTTTTTCCTGCAGTATATAATCTGTCCTTTACTATATCAAAATAAAAACTAGAAAGATCAGTCGTACAAAAATTTTGAATTAATTGATAATATTTGTAAAACTGATAATCATTAAAGCAACTATTAATAGATTTTTTTAATTCTTCCAAACTTGATAAAATAAATTTATCTATAAACCACAACTCTTCATATTGAACAATATTTTTATTGTCAAAATCATATAAGTTACTAAGAATAAATCTTGCAGTATTTCTAATATTTCTATAGACTTCTGCTAGTTGTTTAAGCATTGTCTGACCTATCCTCATATCTGAAGAATAATCAGTACTACTAACCCAAAGCCTTAAAATATCTGCTCCATATTCATTTATAACTTTTTGGGGATCTATTACATTACCTAAGGACTTTGACATTTTTCGCCCATTTTCATCCAAGACAAAACCATGAGTAAGAACATACTTGTATGGTGCTTTTTCTTTAATAGCTACTGAAGTTAAAAGTGAAGATTGAAACCAGCCGCGATGTTGATCACTTCCTTCGAGATACATTACATCTTTAATATCTTTTAATTCTTTTCTTTCATCAATAACTGCAAAGTGTGTAGAACCAGAATCAAACCAAACATCCATAGTGTCAGTTTCTTTTGTAAAAGAATCATTACCACATTTGTCACATTTATAAGTAGGTGGTAAGAGCTCTTTTATGTCTAATTCCCACCATGCATTAGTTCCTCTTTCTCCGTTTTTTCCGTTTTCCTCAACAATTTTTGCTACATGTTCTATAATTTGTTTATTTAAATGTTCATTATTTTCTTTACAAGTATTACAATAAACTGCTGGTATTGGTACACCCCAAACCCTCTGCCTGCTAATACACCAATCAGTCCTGGATTCAACCATTGAATAAATCCGATTTCTCCCAACAGGTGGAATCCATTGAACTTTATCAATTTCTTTTAATGCTTTATCTTTAAATTTTTCAACACTGCAAAACCATTGTTTTGTAGCTCTAAAAATAATTGGTGTTTTAGATCTCCAGCAATGAGGATAACTATGAAAATATTCTTCTTGACTTATTAAAGCATTTTTTTGTAATAAAAGTTCAATAACTTTTTGATTTCCAGCCTTATGAACATACAATCCTTTTAAATCATTACAAGCTTCTTCAGTAAATAAACCTTTAGAATCTACTGGAGATAAAATACCAAGTCCATATTTAAAACCAATTGCAAAATCTTCAAAGCCATGTCCAGGAGCAGTATGAACACATCCTGTACCAGTTTCTAAAGTTACATGTTCACCAAGTATGACTGGGATTTCTTTGGCATATAAAGGATGTTGGCAAATACTTTTTTCAAGCTCTTTCCCTTTTAATTTTTCAAGAACAGTTGTTTCTTCAGAAATTTTTTTATTAAATTCAGATAAAAGTCCACTTGCAATTAACATATGACCAAATTTTTTAGAATAAACAACAACATACTCAAAAGATTCATTTACTGCAATTGCTAAATTACCTGGAATAGTCCATGGTGTAGTTGTCCAAATAATAACTTTTAAATCTTTATATTTTTCAAGGCGTGGACAAGAAGATTTAACAACCTCAAAACTTACATAAATGCTTGGAGATTTATAATTTTCCACATACTCAACTTCAGCTTCTGCAAGTGCAGTTTGACAAGTGCTACACCAATAAACAGGTTTAAGTCCTCTATATATGTACCCTTTTTCAACCATTTGACTAAAGAGCTTAAGTTGTTTAGCTTCAAACTTGGGATGAATAGTCATATATGCATTATCCCAATCTCCTAAAATACCAAGTCTTTTAAATTTTTCTTCTTGAAATTTTTTGTTTTTTATTACAAACTCTGTACATTGTTTACGTATTTCTAAAGGTGATATTTCTTTTAAAGAATTACTTTTCTTATCTTTTAAAACTGCACTTTCAATAGGAAGCCCATGACAATCAAAACCAGGCAAGTATGGCGAATAATACCCCTGTAATGTTTTATATTTAACAACAATATCCTTAAGTATTTTATTTAATGCAGTACCAATATGAATGTCTGGAGAACTTAAGTATGGTGGTCCATCATGAAGTAAAAAGCTGCCTTTATTTTTTACTTTTCTTTTTTCTAAAGCTTTTTCATAGATATTATTTTCAAACCAAAATTTTTGAATTTCAGGTTCTCTTTTAGGTCCATCTCCTTTCATTGGAAAGTTTGTACTTGGTAAATTTAAAGTACTTTTATAATCTATTAATTCTTTTATTTGTTTTTTTTGATCCACCATATAAACATTATAAAGTTATCATTGTACCTATACCTTTATCAGTTAAGACCTCAAGTAAAATTGAATGTTTTAAGCCACCATTAATAATATGCACTGAATCTACATTATGCTTTAGTGCATCTATTGCAGCATTTACTTTAGGTATCATTCCACCATAAATTATTTTTTTCTTTATATAACTTGTTGCATCCTTAACAGAAAATCTTGATAGTAGAGAATTCTGATCACTAGGATTTTTTAACACTCCTCGTGTATCAGTCATTAATATTAGCTTTGAAGCCTTAAGTGAGGATGCAACTCTTGATGCTACATTATCAGCATTTATATTATAGTTTTGACCATGGCTATTAGCACCTACTGAACTAATAACTGGTATAAAACCTTTTTCTAAAAGAGTAATTAAAATTGAAGTATTAATATGCTCTACTTCACCAACAAAACCATATTTTTTCATGTTTTTAATTGGTTTAGCAGTAAATAAATTTCCGTCTTTTCCACATAAGCCTATAGATTTTCCACCAGAAATATTAATTAAATTAACTAATTCTTTTTGAATCTTTCCAACTAAAACCATTTCTACAACTTCCATGGTTTTAGCATCAGTTACTCTGTATCCAGAAACAAATTTAACAGGTAAATTTAATTTTTTTGACATTAAATTAATTTCAGGACCACCTCCATGAACAATAATTAATTTAATACCAACACAACTTAAAAGTACAAAATCTTTAATGGTTTGTTTTTTAATTTCTGGAACTTCCATTGCAGCTCCACCATACTTTATTACAAAAATCTTGCTATGAAATTTTTGTATATAAGGTAACGCTTGAGAAAGAATTTCTACTCTTGCTTCTGAGTTATTTATTTGTTTTCTTTTTATCATAGCTTATGTTTAAGCACTATTAATGCATTTTTTGCTGCATCCTGGCTAGCTTCTTTTTTTGTTTTACCTCTTCCACCTGCAAGTTTTTCATCTTTTAAATAAACTGCTACATCAAAAACCTTGTTATGATCAGGTCCTGTTTCAGAAATTGTTTTATAAACAGGCAGTCCTAGTTTACAACCTTGAAGATATTCTTGTAAAATAGCTTTAAAATTTTCAATATCATTTATCTTACTTGCTTGTCCTATTTGATTTTTCCAGTGTTTTAATATAAAGTCCCTGGCAAATATTGGTCCTGCATCATAATAAATAACAGCAATTAATGCTTCAAGTGAATCAGCTAATATTGAAGGAGGCAGGCTTTTAAATTCATTTTTTCCAACCATTAGATACTTTGTTAAATTTAATTTATCTGCAATACTTACAAGTACTTTTTCACTCACTACATATGCTCTTAGCTTACTTAACTGTCCTTCAGAATAGTTAGAATACATCTGCATTAAATATTCACTAACATAAAGTTTTAATACTGCATCTCCAAAAAATTCCAGTCTCTCATTGTTGCTGGCATAAGCACTTCCTTTTTTATAAGAACTATGTGTTAAAGCTATATTTAACAAATCAAAATCTCTTATATTAATCTGTAACAAAGTGATTAATTGAATTAACTGTTTTTTTCTAGTTTCCTTTAACATGAGATATAACTAATATACTATTATGGCTACAGAAATTATTATACGGTCAAATGCAAGAATTAAGTCTAGACAGTGGTGGTTAAAAGTCACAAAGGCTTTATACCAAGCACTAAAAAAATATTTATCAAAAAACAAATCAAATGTAAATATCTTAATTACCACTAACAAAGAAATTAAAAATTTAAATAAAAAATTCCGCAAAATTAATATGCCAACTGATGTTTTGTCATTTTCTTCAACAATAAAAGAGCATCTTGGGGACATTGTAATTTCAATTCAAAAGGCAAAAGAACAAGCATTAAAGAAAAACATAACTCTTGAAACTGAACTAATTACACTACTAACACATGGTTACTTACATCTTTTAGGCTATGATCACAAATTACCTAAAGAAAAAAAACAAATGTTTAGGGTGCAAGATAAAATTATTCAGTGTACTAGCCAAGAGCAATAAGTAACTTCGAAACCTCAAGACCTAGTAACTTCGCAACCTTGTAACCTTGCAACCTTGAAACTTCAAAACTAAGGTATCATATAATAAAAAAAATGAAGAAGTTCACCATATACAATAACTTAACTAAAAAAAAAGAAACATATGATCCTAAAGGCTCAAAAACAATCAACATTTATACTTGCGGTCCAACAGTATACGATGACTCTCATATAGGTCATGCAAGATCTGCAATAACATGGGATTTTATAGTCAGATATCTAAGGTTTTTAGATTACGACGTAATCTGGACAAGAAATATTACAGACATAGATGACAAAATAATTAATAAAGCTAAAGAATTAAATATCCATCCAGATAAAGTAGCTAGGATTTATACATTTTCATTTCACGAGGATATGCTCTCGCTAAATATTGAATGGCCTGATTTTGAACCAAAAGCAACACAACATTTACATGAGATGTATGATTTTATAAAAAAATTAATAAATAAAAATGCAGCATATCAAATTAATAATGATGTATATTTTTCTGTCAAATCATTTAAAAATTATGGTCAGTTAAAAGGGCAATCATTTGAAGAATTAGAAAAAGGTTTTGGAAGAATAGAACCAAATCCAAATAAAAGACATCCACTAGATTTTGCATTATGGAAAGGTATCACCGAAGCTAATGAATATGGCTTTGAAAGCCCCTGGGGAAAAGGAAGACCAGGTTGGCACCTTGAATGTTCAACAATGAACTTTGTTATAAACAATAAGAAGATTGATATTCATGGTGGAGGAGATGATTTAATTTTTCCTCATCATGAAAATGAAATAGCACAATCTGAAATGGCTTTAGATTGTCCGTTTGCAAGATATTGGATTCATAACGGTATGATTATGGTTAATAGAAAAAAAATGGCAAAATCAGAAGGTAATTACTTAACTATAAAAGATACATTAAAACTAACTACAGGAAATGCACTTCGCCTTTTTGTATTAAATAGCCACTATAAAATGCCATTAAATTACACAAAAGATGGGATTCTATCTGCACAAAATGGCATAAACAGACTATTAGAAGCTATATCAGATATTGAAATTAATACCAATACAAACACAATTAAAATCCAGGATGAATACACAGAAAATTTTACTTGTGCAATGTCTGATGATTTTAACAGCCCACAAGCATTAGCAGTTATGTTTAAACTAGCTGATAATATTAATTTAGAAAAAAACAAAAATAAAAAAAATGAACTGCAACAAACATTATTACATTTATTAAACATTTTAGGTTTTAATTTACTTAAAAATAAAATTAATCCAAGCTTATTAAATACAATTATGTCAAATCTAATAAATGAATTACTTGACTGGAGAGCAAGCTGTAAAAAAAATATGGATTTTAAAAGCAGTGATAAGATTAGAAGTGTACTAAATAATTCTAATATTGAAATTAAAGACCTCTCAAATAATAAATTTACATGGAATATAAAAATTTAATTCTCCCCTTGCTTTTAATTCAAGCATTGTTATTTAATAACTATGCTTATGGGAAATTTAAATCTAATACAGACAAAAACTATTTATTGACTGATCTAACACACATTAACATTACAAAGTCTTCATTAAAAAAGAAAAATTATATTAAAAAACTAATTCATGAAAAAAGACCAAAAGCAGTTTACTTAGAGCAATGGTTATTATTTGAACCTGAGAATAAGAACTTATTAAAAAAACTAAGAAAGGTTACAAAAAAAACTAATACAAAATTTTATCTAGTAATAGGTAAGAATTTTTGGTTTGGCAGAAGAGCAGTAGATAATGCAATAGAAGCATATAACTTATACGAGAAATATATTGATGGAATTGTTTTAAGAGTAGAACCAAATAAATCAAATGTATGGAAAGAAGATGCTTCAATTAAAACACAAATACTTAATTTAATGCTTGATGGATATTCAGTCATATACAAGGAAGCTAAAAAAAGAAATAAAAGCTTTATTGCAGAATTTCCTTTTTGGTTTAGTGATTTTAAAGGACCTTTTAAAATATTTTCAGAAGATGTATGTAGTTATGCAGACAAAATAGTTTTTTTAATAGATAAACCAGAAAGAATTGATGATTTAGACAAAGAAAAAATAGAATGGAATAAAATTACATGTCCTTATAATATTAACTTAACTAAAAGAGCTACTTCTCAAGATGAAGATACTTTAAAAGATACATATGAAAAATTAAACAAAAAACTTACTTTTTATTCAAATTTTAATGGCTACCTAATTGATGCTGATTCAGATTTTACGAGTGACGATCTTTAGGGACATCCTACAAGCCATTTAATATTTCTCTTAATCAACCGAATATCCATTTATATGGATATTAAGAAAAAGTTTGTTCTAATTTTATTATTAAGTTTTTGTTTTCTAACTACAAACATTGCACGTGGAATTATTATTCTAAAAGAGAACAATGATTTAACTAAAAGTGGATTTATTGGAAAATGGAATATGCAAACAGTGGTAACTAATTCTAAATGCCCATATGTAATAGTTGGAAGTACAACAGAATCTCAACTTGAAATAAAAGATGTGATTAACAACTCACCACAGAATATTTCTTTAAGAGCTCTTTGGAAAGGTGGGAAATGGACTAAAAGTCAAAGCTTAATTAAATTATTAAACGAAAAAGAAGCTGTTACTGAAAGAGTTACAAAATTTAAAACAAATAACAACAATAAATGGAAAGCAATTTTGATTGATCATTTGAAATTAGATGAAAATAATATTATGCATTCAGAAAGCATTGTAATACAATATAAAAATGACATCTTTGTAGGTGAGTATAAGACATATTCTATACTTACTAAAGCTAATTAGAAAGCTAAAAGAAAATTGGTATAAGTTTCAATTGTAATATTTCAAAATGGCAATAACAAGAGATCAATCAAGAAATAGATCTGAGATATTTCATATTTTTAAGGAATCAATAATAGGTTCTATAAAACAATTAAATCCACTCGTTATGATTAAAAATCCAATCATGTTCATAGCTGAAATATTATTTATGGTTATGGTTATTCTTAGCATAAAACCAGACTTGTTTGGAATAACAAGTTTAACGAGAGAAACAAATATAATTATTTCAACATTAATACTTTTTACAATATTGTCTGCAAATTTTATTGAGAACTTAGCAAGGCAAATTGGGAAATCCCAGGTTGAAAGCTTAAAAATTATTCATGGCGATATAGAAGTAAAAAAGATTTTACCTAACGGAGAAATAGAGTATGTTTTTACATCCCAATTAAAAAAGGGAGACATAATCAAGGTACAGGAAGGTGATCTGATTCCTCTTGATGGAGAAGTTATTGAAGGAGTTGCAACTATAGATGAATCTGCAATAACAGGAGAATCTTCACCAGTATTAAAAGACTCAGGGATTGATATCTCAAGATCTGTAACTGGTGGTACAAGAGTACTAACAGACTGGCTTTTAATAAAAATTATATCTGAGCAAGGTCAAACATATCTAGATCAAATGATTAATCTTGTAGAAGATACAGAAAGACATAAAACACCTAATGAAATTAAATTAAACACATTGCTTAGAATCACAACAATGTCATTCTTACTTACTGTAATTTCATTTTTGCTACTGGTGAATTACTTAAACATAAAACTAGAGCCTGCTTATTTAATTGCACTAGTTGCTTGTTTAATACCAACAACAACTAGTGGATTACTAAAATCAATTGGAATATCTGGGTTTAATAAATTTAACTCATTAAACATTTTAGCAATTTCAAGAGATGCAATTGAAATTACAGGAAATATTAATATCCTTTTTATTGATAAAACAGGAACACTTACATTTGGAAATAGGATAGCTATTGAATTAATACCACTTGGAAACAACTCACTAATTGAAGTTGCAAAATTAGCATTTTTAACAAGTTATTTTGATGGGACAGTAGAAGGCAGATCAATTATTTCACTAATTAAAAGATATATTACTGAAATGGATATTAAAGAAATTAAAGGAACAACACATGAATTTTCTGCCTCAACTAGAATGAGTGGAATTGATTTAGAAAATGGAGAAATATTACGAAAAGGAGCTCCTGATGCAATAAAAAAATTCATACTAAAAAGAAATGGAAAGTTATTGGAAAATACTGAACAGCTAGTAGAAAATATCGCAATTCAAGGTGGTACACCACTTTTACTTTCTAAGAATAACGAAGTTACAGGAATAATACATTTAAAAGATATGGTTAAACCTAATATTAAAGATAAATTTCAAGAAATAAAAAACTGGGGCATTAAAACAATAATGTGTACAGGTGATAATAACCTTACAGCAAAAGTAATTGCAAAAGAAGCTGGCATTGATAACTATATTGCACAAGCAAAACCAGAAGGAAAAATACAAATGATAAGAGACTATCAATCACAAGGAATGATTGTTGCAATGATTGGAGACGGAACAAATGATGCACCAGCACTTGCCCAGGCAGATATTGGTATTTGTATGAATAATGGTACAGTAGCAGCAAAAGAAGCATCAAACATGATAGATCTTGAATCAGATCCAACAAAAATAATAAATGTAATAAAAACAGGTATTCAACAATTAACTACTAAAAAAGCATTAACAACATTTTCAATAATTACTGACATAAGTAAATATTTTTTAATATTGCCTAGTATTTTTATAAGTCTTTTGCCTATAAACATAATGCATTTACATCTTGGACTTACATCAATATTTTCAGTTCTAATATTTAATGCAATGATTATTCTTCTTATGACACCACTAGCATTAAGAGGCATTAAACTAAGAAACAATCTTCTTCTATTTGGATTTTTAGGACTAATAATACCTTTATTTGCTATAAAAATAATAAATATAATACTTGGAGGCCTTGTAAAATGACATGCCTAAACGATTAGAACCAGATGAAATCTTAAAACAAATAGTCAAGCTTTCTTCAGGAAGACACAAAATATTTCTTGGGATGGCGCCCGGTGTAGGTAAAACGTACAGAATGTTAGAGGAAGCAAATGAGTTAAAGAAAAAAGGTGCGGATATAGTAATTGGTTATATTGAATTTCAAAACAGGCCGGAAAACCAGCGATTACTTGAATCATTTGAAATTATTCCAAGGAAACCATATAAAATAAATAATACAAATTTTTATGACTTAGATTTAGAGACCATAATAGAAAGAAAACCTATAACAGTAATAATTGATGAATTAGCACATCACAATATACCAGGTTCATTAAATCAAAAAAGATATCAAGATGTTCAAGAGCTGTTAAAAGCTGGTATTAGTGTATTTTCAACATTAAACGTACATCAATTAGAAAGTATTACTCCAATAGTAGAAAAAAATCTTGGGATAAAAATCAGTGAAACAGTACCTGATTGGGTTATTAATCAAGCTGATGAGATCGTATTAGTAGATATACCAATAGATGAACTTTATAGCAGATTAAATTCAAAACGAATCTACAGCAAAGAACAATTAAAACATGCATTAAAGAATTTTTTTAAAAGAAACAATTTAAATCTTTTAAGAGATTTGGCACTAAGTATTTTAGCTGAAAGGGTAGATATTGAAGTTGTTAGTGAAAAATTAAAAGCAAAAATAAAAGAAAGAATACTAGTCTCAATTGCTCCAGAAGAAAGCTCATTAACAGTAATTAATCAGGTAGGAGATATGAGAAAAAGTTTTCATGCAGATCTTGATATCTTATGTATATTAAAAGAACCATATAGCGAGGTAAGCGGAGTAAACGGGGCAAAAGATAAAGTAATTAATAAGTTAAGAGAAACTGCAAAGTTAAACAAAGGGAATTTATTCCCAATAAAAGATATCAAGAAAGACATAGAAGAGGAGATCATACATTTTGCTAAATTAAACAGAATAACTCATATAGCAATACAACGTTCTTTTTCAAAGCCATCCATTTTTAAACTACTTGAAAAAACAACAAATATAGATTTTTTACTGATAGGCAATAAAACTGATGAAAATATTTTACAAACAGCAGAAATGCAAAAGAGTAAAACCAGCACAACACAAGAACAAATAAAATATGGAAAATTAAAAATTTACATTGGGATGGCTCCTGGGGTTGGCAAAACATACAAAATGCTTCAAGATGCTGAAGAGCTATACAAACAAGGTATAAAAATCTTATTAGGGGTTATAGATACTCATGGAAGACCTGAAACAGCAAAGCTTATGGAGGGCTTACCTACCTTACCTTTAAAGCTTATTGAACATAAAGAAAAATACTTACAAGAATTTGATTTAGAAGCTGCAATATTAGCTAAACCAGATTTAATTTTAGTAGATGAATTAGCACACACTAATGTACCAGGCTCAATAAACAAAAAAAGATATCAAGATGTTCAATACCTATTGAGAGCTGGTATTAATGTAGTATCCACAGTTAACATACAACACATAGAAAGCTTAAACAATATTGTTGAAGAAGTAACAGGAATTAAAGTCAGAGAAACAGTCCCTGACTGGGTTATTTCCCATGCCAGTGAAATAGTTTTAATTGACCTAAGTCCTGAAACATTACAAGAAAGACTAAAAGCCGGGAAAGTTTATTCGTTAGATAAAATAGAGCAAGCATTAACACATTTTTTTCAAAAGAAAAATTTAATTGCCCTAAGAGAACTTTCATTAAGAGAAGTAGCTGAAAGTGTTGAACATGAAATGTTTCCAAAAATAAAAAAAACTAAAATTCTTAGTTTAATTGATATTAATCCTGATACATTAAGACTTGTTAGAAAATCAGCAAGAATAGCAAACAAATTACAAGCAGAGCTTATAATTATGCACATAACCAAAAGTACTAAAAAATTAAGCGAGGAAAGAAAATTAGCAATCATTGAACTAGAACAATTAATAGTTGAACTTGGAGGTGATTTCCGGCTGGTTGAAAGTAAGAATATTATCGATGAGGTAATTAATGCAGAAAAGAAAATTAAACCACACTATATAGTAATAGGAGAATCATTAAACAGGAATAAATTCTTATTTTTTAGAGAATCATTAACAAAAGAAATATTAGCTAAAATTACAGAACCTCATATCTGGATAGTAGGTGATTATACTCGTGAAATATCAGATTGAGTAGTAAAATAAAAATAAACAGGAATACCACTAAAAATCAAGCCCAGACTAATTATAGAACCAAAATTTAACCCATTAAATCCCAAAATATTTATTCCTATCATAAGTAAAATTATGCTTATTGCTAAACTAACTACAAAATATAATCCTAGATCTCCAAACGGGATTTTAAAATCTGACTTTATATTTGGTGATCTTTTTCTAAGTACTAATAAAGCTATTGCTTCTAGTAACATAGCACTTAAATATAAGAAAACATCATAAACAATTAGTTTTTCTATACTAAGTAAGACCAATAAACTATATACTATTGCAAGAAAAATAATTACAATATATGGAGTCATTTGTGTCTTATGAATTTTTGAAAAGACATCTGGAAACAATTTATCTTTAGCCAGCATTAAAAATATTCTTGAAGAAGATAAAAGAAGAGAATTAAATAAACCTAAAGTAGCAATCATTCCACCAATTGCTAAAATAATTGCTAAATAAGAATGATTCATTGATTTTGCAATAAATGAAAATTCACCAAACTTCCAACTATATGCATCCTGATGAATACCAAGTCCAACAAGAACAGGGAAAAAATAAAAAAAGACTACAATTGGAATAGTAATAAATAAAGCCTTATGGTAATTACTGTCTGGTTTTTCAACTTCTCCTAAAATTGTTGAACCATTATCCCATCCAATAAAATTCCAAAAAGCTAGTGAAACACCAAACAAAAACTTTTCTGTATCCCATTTGCATGGAAAAGAAGTTATTGAATTTAAATTAAAAGAGCTATGAACTATACAAAAAAATATAAATAACAAAAAAGAAATTAAAATAAATATTTTAAATATAACTAAAACATACCCAACAAATCTTACGCCTAAGATGTTTATAACTGCACAAGACCATATCATTAAAAGTTGAATACTATAAATTGACCAAAAATTTAAATCTGGAATTAAATATTTTAAATATAAAGTAAATAAAATAGGATAAATAGAAAGATCTATTAATGTATATAAGACACTCCACCAACCTTCCATAAATCCCCAAAATCTTCCAAGACCTATTTGAACCCACTTGTAATAACCACCTTGAAGTGGATATGAACTTGAAAGTTCAGCAACAATCATGCTTTCAGGAATAGTCCATATTATTGGCAATATTAATATAAATAATAATGTAAAAAAAGGACCTACTGAAGAAACAATTTCTTCAAGTCCATATGGTCCGCCACTTACAGAAAAAAATATAATTGGTATAAGTAAAAATAACTTTGCTTTATTTTTCATCTTTTCATCTATAAAAAACGAAATCAAGTATAATATGCTGAGTTAATTGAGTTAACTGAGTTAAAGTTTGTCGTTACTTAAATACATAATCAAAGAAATGAGCACGTTTTTGCCTACCGCCTTCCTTGCTCATTCCTCGCTCGTCAGGCTTTGCAAAGTGCTCTCCGGTATGCTGTACCTAACATGCTTCAAATTTTACCGAATAAATCGGATAAAATTTTACTGTGTAAATAGATTGCTCTAAAATGTTACTCTAGGTAGGCAGTAACATGAGCACCTTAAACTTAAATTTATATCCTAAGACTATTAGCATAAATAAAGCAGGGCATTTAACTATTGGCAAGTTAGATATTGTTGACTTAGCAAATACTTATGGAACTCCTTTATATGTAATTGATGAGGTTACATTTAAAGAAAAATCAAAGGATTATATAAATAGCTTAAAAAAAGAATATCCTGATTTTTTAGTTTTATACGCGGCAAAAGCTTTATCAACACCAGCAGTTTTTAAGTTAGCAAACAATCTTGGCTTAGGATTAGATGTTGTATCTGGTGGCGAGCTTTATTTGGCAATTAAAAGTAATTTCAATAGCCAAAATATTTATTTCCATGGAAACAATAAATCAGAAGATGAATTACAAATGGCTCTTGAGCATAATATTGGCAAAATAGTATGTGACAACTTTTATGAGATTGAATTACTAGACAAAATCGCAAAGAAAAAAAATAAAACTGTCAATATCTTAATTAGACTTACACCAGGAATTGAGTGTCACACTCATGAATATATAAAAACCGGGCACTTAGACAGTAAGTTTGGTTTTGACTTAGAATATTTTAATAGTGTTATTAGTCATATAGTTAAAAACTGTCGAAACCTCTCACTAAAAGGATTTCATGCACATATTGGATCTCAAATATTTGAAATTAAGCCATTTCTTGATACCGCTGAAATATTATTAGCCTATTTTAAAATAGCTAAAGAAAACTATAATTTAAATTTAACCGAACTAGATATTGGTGGTGGAATAGGCATTTCATATACGCCTTGTGACGATCCAATGACTATTGAAAACTGGTGTAAAGAGATTGCAAACACAATAAAAACAAAATGCAATAAGTTAAATATATCCTTACCAAAACTAATCTGTGAACCAGGAAGAAGCCTGATTGGACCTAGTGGAATAACCATCTACAAAGTTGGTAGTATTAAGCAAGTTCCAAATGGAAGAAAATTTATTTCAGTAGACGGAGGAATGGCAGACAATCCAAGACCTATAACATATCAAGCTAAATACACTGCACTTGTTGCTAATAAAGCCAATGAAACACCATATGAGACAGTTACAATTGCTGGAAGATATTGTGAAACAGGAGACATTCTAATAAATGATATTAATCTTCCTAAAATAGAAAGTGGAGATTTAATTGTAGTTTTTTCAACTGGTGCTTATAACTACAGCATGTCATCTAACTATAATATGACTCCAAGACCTGCTTGTATATTAGTAAATGACGGGGATTCAAAAATTATTATTGAAAGAGAATCATACGAGGATTTAACTAAACAATTCTTAGATTAACAAGTCGTTAAAAGTTGAAATCTATGTAAAACTACATATTTGTCCTGTTAAATTTAACTAACGGGTCGTATAATAATATTGTGAATAAAGAATGAATCAGAAAGCCACAAAAAAAACATTGCGCCTCCTTTTATCAGGCAAAGCATCAATTTATAATAAATATGTTGGTAAACACGTTTTTGTAATAAAAGATAAAGTTATTCCTTTTAAAAAAGGGAAAGATTCTATTAAAGACTTCAAGTCTTTAGAAAAAAAGTATGGTCACAAACCAATCCTAATGTTTGTTCCAAAAAAAGGAGTTTCATATATTCTTTTATTATGTCTAAGTTAATTACAAGATTTCCATTTACTTATATTACTAAAGGTTATTTAGGTTTGATATGGAGACCTTATGCACTTTGTGAGTTTAAAGTCCTAAATGAAGATACATGGATCCCAATTGAAATGGTAATAGATACAGGTGCTGACTATACATTACTTCCAAAGAATTACTCATCATTACTAGGCATCAATGTTAATAAGGATTGTTTTCGTGAAGCTTCATTGGGAATTGGCGGAAGTAAAACTGTGTACTTGCATAAAGGCTTACTTATTAAGCTTGGGAATTGGAAAAGAAAAGTTCCTGTTGGATTTCTAGATCAAGAGAATATACCACCACTTCTTGGAAGGTTAAATTTCTTTGAATTATTAAATATTACATTTAGCAAACGCATAACAATTTTTAAAAATTAAACTGATTTTTTTCATATTCCGATTAGTTCTAATTGGGTTTTGGATTTGAAGGAGTAAACCCTGATTAAATAACTCTTAGATTTACAAAATCACTATAATATTCTTGCTTTTGCTTCTCTATTTCCCAGTCACTATATTGATAATAATTTTTTAATTGCAATAAAACATAGTCGATTGTATCTACACCTAAGCCTTTTGATAATCCAATTGTAAGTCTACGAACTAAAATATCAGTGGCTGTATAAGCAAGCTCACTTTCTATTGCATATTTTACTTGTGCTCGAATGTCTAATGAATTAGAACTAAGCAAATATCCAAGCTCCTTGTGAGTTAATGTTAAATCTAAAACTGCTTTATATCTTTTTCCATATAAATTTACAAGATGTGAGATTATATCTAAATCTATCCTATATTTTGTTTTTGCTTTTTTTATTTCAGCTTTTATAAAATCAAAAGAATAATCTTGAAATGCACCAATTAAAGGTATTTCATTAGTTTTAGAATACACAAAATTATATTTAAGTTTTTTAAATGCTAAATTAACAACTTGACAAGAAAGTTCACGATAAGTTGTTAATTTTCCACCAATAATTGATATAAAGTTCTTTAATCCATTTTCAATATGATCAACTATGATATGTCTTCTAGTTATTAAAGTAGGACTTGACTTGTGACAGTATGGAAGTGGCCTAACTCCTGAATATGTAAACAAAATATCTTCTTTTTTAATTTGTGTATTTTTAAGCTTTTTATTTGTTTCATTAAGCAAGTACTGGATTTCACTTTGTTCAGCTTTAACTTTATTCAAATCACCTTCATAAACTATATCTGTTGTGCCAATTAAATAATAATTTTGCCATGGAATTATAAAAAATGGTCTATTATCACTTGCTGTAAGTAGTAGTGCATTTTCTGGCATGCCTTTAAACTTTTTTATAATTATATGACTACCCTTTGTACCACCAATTTTCCTGGGAATATTTTTATTTGTTAATCCACAAAGTGCATCAACCCATGCTCCAGAGACATTAACTATTAATTTACCTTTACAAACATATTTTTTATTATTTAACTTATCAAAAAATTCCACATGTTTAATATTTGAATTATTAACACTTAGCATAGTTACTTCAGCATGATTTAAAACTAAAGCCCCTGACTTTTTTGCCATTAAAATATTTTCAATACAAATCCTTTCAGGAAATGCTATTTGAGAATCATAAAAAACAAATCCACCTACTAAATCTTCATCTTTTACTCGTGGTTCAACATCTTTAAATCTTTGTCCTAATATAGCTTTATAAGAAGGCAATGATTTATCAAATGACAAT
Organism: Candidatus Melainabacteria bacterium; assembly: GCA_016193285.1. Classification (NCBI taxonomy): domain Bacteria; kingdom Bacillati; phylum Candidatus Melainabacteria; species Candidatus Melainabacteria bacterium. The sequence continues at coordinate 38,441 of JACPSL010000037.1, read as the reverse complement.
AAGTCATATAAAGCCATTCCAAGTAAAATAATAAAAAAATTACGTTTATCATTTTTATAAACAGGTAATGAAAATTTAATTGGTTTAACTAAATGATTTGCATTTTTTAATAACAATTCTCTCTCACGTAAAGATTCTCTAACTAAATCAAACTCAAAATGTTCTAAATAACGTAGTCCTCCATGGATTAATCTGGTTGAAGCACCAGTACAAGCTGAAGAAAAATCATTTTTTTCTAAAAGCAGTACCTTTAAACCTCGTTCAGCCGCATCTCTTACAATTCCACAACCATTAATCCCTCCACCAATAACAATAAGATCAAATTCTTTGTTTAACTCTTCTTGAGTAAAGCGATCCATCATATAAACTTTATAGAAGATACAAATAAAGATACGTTCCTATCATGCTATAAATATCTACAAACATGGAAAAATATACAGGTATACTTGGAATAATTTCAATATTATTAATTGCTTATATTTTCTCAAATAACAAAAAAATAATTAATTTTAAACTTATAATTATAGGCATTTTACTTCAAGCATTAATAGGTTTTTTCATCTTAAAGGTACCTGTTGGAAAATCTATTTTTGAGCTTTTAGCAAAAGGAATTACAACAATTTTAGAACTTTCAAGAGAAGGTGGTAAGTTTGTTTTTGGTCCACTTGCAAGTCAAACTCTCTTAGAAAATATATTTGGAAGTAAAAATAGTTTCATATTTATTATTCAAATAGTTCCAACAATAATATTTATTTGTGCATTAGTTTCAGTTTTATATTATTTTGGTATTCTTCAAAATATAACTAAAATATTTGCTTGGATATTTAATAAACTTCTTGGAGTTAGCGGAGCTGAAGCACTTGCAAATACTACAGTGTCAATTGTTGGGCAAGTTGAATCAGCAATTATTATTCAGCCATATCTTTCTTTAATGACTAAATCAGAACTATTAACAATTATGACTGGAGGAATGGCTTGTATTTCTGGTTCACTTATGGCTATATATAGTGGACTTGGAATAAAACCTGAATACTTACTTGCTAGTAGCTTTATGGCAATACCAGGAAGTTTTGTTATTTCTAAAATGTTTTATCCTGAAGCCTCTACTCCTGTTACCAAGAACATTGTAAACATAGATTTTAAAGCAAGTGAAAAGAATTTAATTGAATCAATTTTAGATGGTGCATTTAGTGGAGCAAAAATAAGCATTGGGATAATAGCTATGTTAATTGCTTTTATAAGCCTTGTAGCAATGACAGATAAATTATTAATGACAATAAATCCCGCTTTAAGTTTAAAATTTATTTTAGGTATAATTTTTACTCCTCTTATTTCAATTCTTGGTGTTCCAAAAGAAGACATAAGTACAGTTGCACAACTTTTTGGCACTAAGATTTCTTTAAATGAATTTATAGCTTACTTAGATTTAGTTAAACTAATTTCCACAAACTCACTCCAAGTTAAAAGCACTGCAATAACTACTTTTATACTATGTGGTTTTGCAAATTTTGGAAGCATTGCCATTCAAGTTGGTGGTCTTTCACAAATGGCACCAGAAAGAAAAAGTGATCTTGCTGAATTAGGTTTTAAGTCAATGATTTGTGGGGCTTTAACTTCCTGCATTTCAGGATGTATTGTTGGAATAATGATGATTTAATAATATTTTGATTTAATTTTTTCAAAATCTTCTAAGGAAGGAGAAACAACTTGCTCCACTAATGGTTCTTCTGTAATTTGAAAAAGATTATCCTCATATGTTTCTTTCTCTGTTTGATAAATAACCCCACATGGAATTTTTTCACCCCATTCAAGTCCTATACTAAATGCTTTCTTTATATCTTTTGGATTATAGTCAGGAATTTTATCTACATAATAAATTCTTTCCTCATACCATTCTTTTGTATTTTGTTTATTATAAGTAACACATGGTTGAAGAACATCAATTAATGCATATCCTTTATGTTTAATTGCTGCTTGAATTAAGTTTGTAAGTTTTTTAGGATCATTTGCAAATCCTCTAGCTATAAACGTTGCACCTGCTGCAAGTGCCCATGTAATTGGATTTACTGCATATTCTATAGCACCTTCCGGCGATGTACTTGTAATCATTCCTTTATCTGTTGTTGGTGAATATTGTCCTTTAGTAAGTCCATAAATTTGATTGTTTTCAACAATGTGAGTAATATTTATATTCCGTCTCATTGCATGCATAAAGTGATTACCACCAATTCCATATCCATCTCCGTCACCAGTAACAGCTATAGTTACAAGTTCATGATTTGCTAAATGTATACCTGTTAACACTGGTAATGCTCTTCCATGGATTGTTAAATAACCATTAGCATTTATATAATCTGGCAATTTACTTCCACATCCAATACCAGAAGCTATAAGTGCTTTATAAGGTGGAATATTTAAAGCAAGAAGAGCCATCTGAATTGCATTAAGAATTCCAAAGTCTCCACATCCTGCACACCATGTAGGTTTTTGCTCACTCTTATAATTCTGTAAGGTAACTTCACTAGATTTAACCATTTCTGCCACAATCATTATCCTATCCTTTCTAACTCTCTTTTAATTTCTTCAGGATAAAAAGAACGTCCATCTGATCTTAAAATTTTATTTTTAATTTCAAATCCTGTTGTCATCGTTAAAAACTTCCCAAGTTGCGAAGAATAATTACTTTCAACTAATACAGGTTTTTTAATTTTCGAGAGAAGTGTTTTAACTTGCTCTTTTGGAAATGGCCACATATCTTGAAAATAAAGAAGATTCATTGCCCCATGATTATTCGCATCAACTGTATCCTTGCAAACCCCATAATTCCCACCCCAGCAAACAAGCGTAGTATCAGCATCTTCAGTACCATAAATAACAGGCAGTTTCATATCTTTTAAGGCTGTAATTTCTTTTTTCATTCTTTTACTCTGCATTTTATTTCTATTTTCTTTATCTTCAGTAATATGCCCTTTTTCATCATGTTCATCTGTTGTACAAGAATAAACAGTTTTAGGATGTCCAGGGAATGCTCTTGGTGAAATTCCATCTTCAGTAAATTTAAATCTTAAATAAGGCTCAGTCATGTCTTCTAATTCTTTTTTAGTTAAAAGTTTTCCCCTGTCAATAACTACTTTATTTAAATTAAAAAAGTCTGAATCAATATCTTTTAGTGCACTAGATTGTTGCAGGTCAGAAAGAACAAGTACAGGTGTCTGATATTTTTCTGCCATGTTCATTGCTTTTATTCCAGTCAGATAGCAATCTTCATGTGTACCTGGAGCTAGCAATATTCTTGGAAATTCACCATGACCTGCATTTAAAAGAAATAATAAATCTGATTGTTCATTCCTTGTAGGAAGTCCTGTTGATGGACCTCCTCTTTGAACATTCATAACTACTACTGGCGTTTCAGTCATCCCAGCAAACCCTAATGCTTCAACCATTAGACAAAAGCCACCACCACTTGTTGCAGTTAATGCTCTTACACCAGCATGATTGGCACCAATAGCCATGCACACTGCACTAATCTCATCTTCAACATGTTTTGTTACAATACCATATTTATGATGTTTTGCAAACCATTCAATAATTGTTGTAGCTGGAGTCATTGGATAAGCAGAAACAAATCTACAACCAGCAGCAAATGCACCCATTGAAAAACAGTCATTTCCATGAATAAGCATTCTTTGTTTTTTATGAGGCCTATAACTTAACTTCCACTTAAATCCACTTAAATATTTTTTCTTTGTCATCACATATGATTCAAATGCTACTTGAACATTTTTATCTGCAATTTCACTGCTCTTTTTCTCAAAGTTTTGTTTAATAACTTCATTTAAAAACTCAAAATCCAAATCAAGTAGTGCTGCAGTAGCACCAAGTAATGCAGTATTTGCATATATTTTATTTCCACCAATGTCACCTGCAATTTTATTTATTGGGAGTTTGCATAAGTTTAACTTATTTTTTTCAATTGTTTTTATGTCTTGTTCTTTTAAGTGAAAATCATCATCAACTAAAATACTGCCACCAGTTATTACTTCGCTTATATGTTCTTTCAAAGTATCCTGATCAAGAGCTACTAAAATATATATGGACTCTGAGTTTGACCATACTTCATGTGTATCATCCATGGTTAATATATAAAAATTATGACCACCTCTAATTCGGGACATATAATCTCCAAACCCATAGACATGAAGCCCAGCATGCATTAAAGCCTTAGTTAATCCAGCACCACCTGACTCTATACCTTGACCTGCCTGTCCACCAATTTTTATTGTAAGTCTCATATTTCTATCCTTGCTTAATTTTATTTTTACCTCTTTTTACTTCAACTAATTATACTAACTAAATAAAATATTCTTAAAATTTGTAATAATGTAATGTCAAAAGATTCCTAATTGATCTTTTGCTTCCTCAGATGCCATTGCTTTTGGATCCCATCTTGGAGTCCAGACTAGTTTAACCTCAGCATCTTCAACACCTGTTAAACCAGCTGCTTTAGTATGAACAAGAGACATAAGTTGTGGTCCAATAGGACAAGCAGGACTTGTTAAAGTCATTTCTACGAACACTTTTTTACCATCATTTTGAAGCTCTACGTTATAAATTAACCCTAAGTCTACAATACCAACACCTAATTCAGGATCTTGAATTGGTTTAAGTGCTTGCATTATATCTTCTTTAGTTAGCATAAATTTTTATCACCTTTATGAAATCTCAATATGGTCATGACCAATGAGTGCTTCTTCAAAAGTCATCCAAGGTAGCAGTGCACATTTTATACGAACTGGAAATTTTTTTACACCTGCTAATGCTTCTAAATCACCAATGTCTATAACTGAGTTTTGAGGTTTTGAGGTTTCATCATGCATCATACTTTTAAAATAACTTGAAAGTAGTTTTGCTTCATCTAGAGTTTTACTTTTTAAAATATCAGCTAATATTGAACCTGAGGCAACACTAATTGAACAACCATGACTTTCAACATGGATGTTCTCTATCTTATTAGTATTTAACTTTAAACATAATTTAACTTCATCACCACATAAAGGATTCACACCAAGAGCACAGCAATCAACTCTATCTACAGGAATCCGCCCATGAGGTTTTCTGTAATGTTCTAGAATTATTTCCTTATATAATTCATCTAAGTGAGGTAACGAAGATGACGGAGATGACGGAGATGACGGAGATGAAACCTGACTTTGCATTATTATTTTCTCACCTCACTTAACTCTAATTTTTTACATGCTCCGACCTTAAAATAATTAAAAGCTTTCTCTAAAGCATCTACAAATACATCAACTTCTTCTTTAGTATTATAAAAATAAAAACTTGCTCTACAAGTAGCAATAACATTAAGCCTTTGCATAAGCGGTTGAGCACAATGATGTCCTGCTCTAATTGCTACCCCGTATTGATCTACAATAGTTGCAATATCATGTGGATGAATTAATGGATTGCTAAAAGTTATAATTCCTGCTCTATCTTTTACTTCTTGTGGTCCATAAATTTGCAAGAACTCAAACTGTTTTAGCTTACCTAATGCATATTTAGTTAATTCTGTTTCATAGTTACAAATATTTTCTAAACCAATTTTTTCTACATAATCTATCGCACTGCCAAAAGCAATTACATCAGCAATATTTGGTGTACCTGCTTCAAATTTCCAAGGTAAGTCATTTGGTGTAAAAGCATCAAATGTTACTTTTTTTATCATTTCCCCACCTCCTAAAAAAGGAGGAATTTTTTCTAAGATTTCTTTCTTGCCAATTAAGATTCCTACACCTGTTGGCCCACAAATTTTATGTGAAGAAAAAACAAGAAAATCACAATTTAAATTTCTGAAATTAATTTTCAGGTGAGGTATACTTTGTGCTGCATCTACAATAAAAATTGAATTGTTAGCTTTAGCAATTTTAGTTATTTCAGCTATATTGTTAACTGTTCCTAAAACGTTGGATTTATGTGTAACAGAGATAATCTTTGTAGATTTATTAACTATCTTATTAAAACTTTTATAATCTAATTTATAGTCCTGCGTAATGGGAATAAAATTAATTTTTATATTTTTTCTTTCTTTTAATAAAAACCAAGGCACAATATTAGAATGATGTTCCATTTCAGTAAGCAATACTTCTTCACCTTGGTTAATAAAACATTCATCTAAACAATAAGCTAAAAGATTTATTGATTCTGTTGTATTTCTAGTAAATATTACTTCATATCCTTCAGGCACATTTAAAAAACTTTTTACTTTTTCTCTAACATTTTCATAAGCATTTGTAGCTTCTTCTGCTAATTTGTGAACTCCTCTATGAATATTTGCATTATAGCTTTCATAATATTGAACTAAAGATTCAATAACAGGTTTTGGTTTTTGAGTAGTAGCTGCATTATCAAAATATATAAGAGGCTTGCCATCCCAAATTTTTCTTTCTAAGACAGGAAAATCTTTTCGTATTTTATTAACATCAAACAATTTCAATCTCCAGTTCATTATTATTTAACACTTTAACGTTATAGGTTTTAATTGGACTTGTTGCAGGCATTTTCTTTGCTTCACCAGTTCTAACATCAAATCTTGCACCATGTCTTGGGCATTCTATTTGGTAAGCATCAACGAGTTGTCCTTTAGTCTCAACAAGTTCAGCATTATCATGAGAACAAATATCCTCAATAGCATAATAACTACCACTAACATTACAAACAACTACTTTTTTATTACCAAGTTGAAAAGATTTAGTTTGCCCTTCTTTAACGTCTGATTTTTTTATTTTTATAACTGTCAACATTGATTTTTATATAACCTCCAACTTGTTTTGAATTTTCTCTATTATTTTTTCTCTCATATTCTCACATGGGATTTTAAAAATTGTAGGTTCAAGAAATCCTTCTACTACAATTTTTTCAGCATCTTTTTCACTTAAACCTCTAGTCATTAAATAATAGATTTGTTCTTTATCTACTTGACCAATAGTCACGCCATGATTACACTTTACTACATCATTTGTTAGTATCTCTAGCTCAGGAATAGATTCAGCTTTTGCATCTTTTGATAAAAGTAAATTCCTGTTTTCCTGAAGTGCATCACTCTTAATTGCTTCTTTAGAAATCATAAGATTTCCAGTATATGCAGATTGTGCTTTATCTTTCAAGGCAACTCTAAAATCTAGATGAGACTTGGTATATGGAGCAATATGATTTATTTGAGTGTGATGATCAAATATTTGTAATCCACTGCCTAAAACAATGCCATAAGTAATTGCACTTGAATTTTTGCCAGTCAAATCAATATTATGAGTTACTCTTGAAATTCCAGAACCTAATGCAACAATTAAATTTGTAAACTCAGCTTTTTCTTCAATTTGTACTTTTTGAATTAAATGATGGACAGTCTGTGTATCAAGCGTTTGAAGATTTAAATAATTTAATCTTGAACCTTTAGCTAAAAATATTTCCACTACTATATTAGTTTGCAAATCATCCGAATAGTTTGATGTAATTTCATCAATTAAATTTACACTTGAATTTTCTTCTAAAACAATTAAAATTTTGACTGCTTCATCTTTTTTTCTTCCTTCTAAGGTAAGTTTTGATATAAGAGGTTCATCAATTATTACATTTTTAGCATATTTTCTTTCTTTAATTAACCATTCAGGTTCATTTTTTTTCTCTACAGTTTTCACTTCTTATCCTATTCTTCCTTCCATCTCAAGTTCAATTAATCTATTTAGTTCTACTGCATACTCCATAGGAAGTTCTTTAACAAACGGTTCCATAAAACCATTAACTATCATTAGCTTCGCTTGTTCTTCAGAGATACCTCGACTCATTAAGTAAAAAAGTTTTTCATCTTCAATTTTACTTACAGTGGCTTCATGTTCTATTTGAACTTCTTTTTCATTCACTTCCATTGTTGGATAAGTATCTGAACGAGATTTTTCATCAAGCATTAGTGCATCACACTTAATTTTTGACTTAACATTTTTTACATCCTTATAAACTTTAAGTAATCCTCTATAACTTGCTCTTCCTCCATTACATGAAATGGACTTAGAAGTTATAACTGATGTAGTATTTGATGCAGCATGAATAATTTTTGCTCCTGCATCTTGATGTTGATTTGAACCACTAGCTAGTGCTACTGAAACAACCTCACCATGAGCTTTCTCACCAACCAAGTAAATTGAGGGGTATTTCATTGTAAGCTTTGATCCTATATTTCCATCAAGCCATTCAACTACTGCACCTTCATGAGCTACAGCTCTTTTTGTTACTAAGTTATAAACATTTTTAGACCAGTTTTGAATTGTAGTGTATCTGATTTTTGCACCTTTAAGAGCTATAAGTTCTACAACAGCTGAGTGCAATGAATCAGAACTATAAGTTGGTGCAGTGCAGCCTTCAATATAATGAACTGAACTACCTTCATCTGCAATAATCAATGTCCTTTCAAACTGCCCCATATTTTCAGTGTTTATTCTAAAGTATGCTTGTAAAGGTATTTCAATATTTGTATTTGGAGGAACATAAATAAAAGATCCGCCAGACCAAACCGCACTATTTAACGCTGCAAATTTATTATCCTCAATCGGGATAACTGTAGCAAAATATTTTTTTACAATACTAGGATACTCACGTAAACCACTATCCATATCAAGGAAGATTACACCTAGTTTTTCAAGATCTTTTCTTATGGAATGATAAACAACTTCTGACTCATACTGAGCAGAAACACCAGCCAAGAATTTTCTTTCTGCCTCAGGAATACCTAATCTGTCAAAAGTATTTTTAATATCCCTTGGTACTTCTTCCCAGGTTTTACCTTGCTTGTCAGTTGGTTTTACATAGTAATAAATATTTTCAAAATCAATTTCACTTAAAAGCTTTGTATCTCCCCACTTTGGCATTGGTTTTTTATAAAACACATCTAGAGCTTTTAACCTAAATTCCCTCATCCATTCAGGTTCTTTTTTCATTTCTGAAATACTTAAGACAATTTCTTTTGTAAGTCCTTTCTTAGATTTAAAGAAGTAGTTTTCTGGATCACTAAATCCATATTGATATTCTTGATTTATTTCAACAGCCATAAACCTTTTCTTCCTTTCCAACAAGCCAATCATAGCCTTTCTTTTCTAACTCTAGAGCTAGCTTAGGACCGCCAGACTCTAAAATATTTCCATCAATAAGTACATGAACCTTGTCAGGTTTAATGTAGTCTAATAATCGTTGATAGTGTGTTATTAAGAGAATTGAAACTTGTGGATTTTTTTCCTTGTACTTATTTACACTGCTTGCAACAAGTTTCAATGAATCAATATCTAGACCAGAGTCAGGCTCATCTAAAATTGCAAGCTTAGGCTCAAGAATTGCCATTTGTAAGATTTCCATTCTCTTTTTTTCACCACCTGAAAAACCATCATTAAGATAACGACTAGCAAATGAATGTTCAATTTCAAGTTCATCCATTTTTTCATAAAGTAACTTTCTAAAATCTCCAGGTGAAATAGAATCACCTTTTAAAGCTTTATTTGCTTGTCTTAAAAAGTTAGCAATTGTAACCCCAGGAATACTTAATGGATATTGAAAAGCTAAAAACAAACCTGATTTTGCTCTTTCATCTGGTTTGAAATTATTTATTATAGATCCATAAAAAATTATTTGTCCATTTAAAATCTTATAAGCAGGGTGCCCCATTAATGTGTTTGAAAAAGTACTTTTACCAGAGCCATTTCTTCCCATTAATACATGGATTTCACCACTATTTATTGTTAGATCTAATCCATGTAAGATCTCTTTCCCATCAATTTCTACTTTTAAATTATTTATTTTTAATAACTCTGTCATATAATCTTTCTCTTTCTTTATGTCACTGTAGTTAGTTGTTTTTGTAAGTAATCTGATAAAGTTTCTTCTTTTTGAAGTAAATCTTTTAAACTTACTTTCTTTAAAATCTTAAAAAGAATACCTGATATTGAAAACCAAACAGATCTAATTGAGCAACAACCAATATGAATACACTTTAAATTATTTCCAGGAAACTGCTCACATGACTCAGTCTCAAATAGTTCACCACTTAATGCTTTAACAACTTCATCAAGAAGTATTTTTTCTGATTCTCTCTTTAATTTATAACCACCTCTACTACCACGTATACTTTCAACAAAATTAGCTTGCCTTAAAAGAGTTAATAATTTTGCAGCATAATCAGGAGTAATGTGTTCAGCTTTAGCTATGTCTTCTAAAGAAGCAAGCTCATTTCTTAAAGTTAATTGGGCCACTTGCAACAAACACCTTAGACCATATTCTTCTTGTGAGGTTATTTTCATAATTAGCAACCTTTCAATGTTAATTATACATTTAATCTTGAATGATTTGTCAAGATTGAGTTTTAAGAGCCTAATATGGCTAAAAAGGGATATTGCTCGTTTAATTAAAATTTAACTTTTAATTGTAGTGATGTAAAAGAAGACTCATCAATATTGTTGAACATGCAACAAAAAAACATTACTACTAGTCATATTATTTTGACATGTTGATAAGAAAATATGTTTTTTTAAAATTTAAGTACTTAATAACACTTATAGTTTTTGAATGTATTTGTACAACTATTGCTTATGCAATAATTCCTCAAAATTATCAAGCTATAGTTTTAGGAAAAATTATAAAAAAAGAATTTAAAGAACTTAATGGCTACTATGTAACCGAATATAAATTAAAAATAAAAAAGTATTTATTTAAAAAAAACGAATTACCTAAATCAAAATATATAACATTAAAAGTATTAGGTGGAGAATTACCCAAGAAAGGGCTAATTATAAGATCTTCAGTTTCACCTCAATTTATACCCATTAAAAAAGAGGCGATTTTTTTACTTGAAAATACAAAAAAAAAAGAGAAAAATACTTTTACTTTGTCTAAAGACGGAATTAAGGAGTTATAAATGTCAAAGAAAATACTATTGCTAATTATTTGCCAAATAATATTTATGTTCTACATACCACTTAAATCTTTCTCCTTTACTAGAATTGTTGGTTTAGTATTTGATGGAGAACCAGTAGAACCTGATAAATTACAAGAAGTACTAAACACAATTAAAAAAAATAAACTTAAAAACAGCAAAAATAAAAATCCAAGAAAAATAAAACCAGATAAATTATTTACAGTTAGTGCAAAGCATAATGATTCAAAAAACATTAAACTTGAGATTGACACATCACAATTACTTGTAAGATCAGATAAAGATATTCAAAAACCAATTTCAAACAAAGCATTTTTAGATTCTGTAGCTGAAGCTGCTAACTTATGGGAAAGTGTTGACATTGCAGATATCAAATTTACACCTTTAGAGTTTGCTTCAGGTCCTGTTAATGCTGAAGATGGAAGAAATATAATCACCTTCCGCTCAGCAAAAGATATTGAAGGCATCCCAGATAAAACTGTCTCAGTTAGCATCATTAACTATGCAAGAACTGATTTAGTAACCTACATGAATAATTTAATTATGGTTAAACCAGGTACTATTTTAGATGCTGACATTGTCTTTGATCCTACAAATGATCCATGCTTAGCATTTCATACAACTGGTGGTGATTTTTTAACTGGAGGCAATGATCAAGCAACAATTCTTGAAGGAGGAATTGATCCTTCTGTTACAGCAAATGATCTTGAAAACTGTGAGTTTATCTCGAGAGCTGACTTAACTGATTTTGCAGTTAGGAATATTGGAAACTTATTAGGTTTAGAATTCTCAGCAACAGCAAGTGCTGCTGACACAGGGCTTCCCATATCCATGGAAAGATATGCTTTAACTAATGATGATAAAATTGGGCTTTCAAATATTTACCCAAACAATGAAACCCTAACAAATCATGGAAGTGTTTCAGGAAAAGTTTTACTAAATAAAAAACCAGTAAAAGGAGCTCATGTAGTCCTAGAAGACACCAATACTGGAGAACCTGTTTGTAGCACAATAACTGATATAGATGGGAAATTTACAATAGATTCAGTTCCTTCTGGTACTTACAATACCTATGCTGAACCATTAGATGGTCCAGTAAGAAAAAATGGTTTAATGAGAAACTTCTTTGGTTTTGTTCCTGATTTAAATTTTACAACTGGTACTACTTCAACTCCCATAGAAATAACTAATAAAGAAACTACAAAAATCACTCTTAATGTTAAAGAACTTTCAGCTTCAGCATTTAATATTAATTACTTAACTAATGTACTTAAAGAAGAAGAAATAAACAATGTGGTTGGTGCAGCTTTACTACCAATTAAAATTATGCCTGGTGAAACATTAACAAGTGTTCAATTTTGGGGTGACAATATTAGTAACAATTTTGGAACATTGTCAATAAGCGGACCAGGAATTACTATAAGTAATGTAATGGATGCAAGTGTACCAATCTCTCCTTATGTCGAATGTGAGGAATGTGAAGATTCTCCTGATAAGCCTTGTAAGAGAGATCCAAGATGTTCGTCAACTGAAGAAATAACAAAAGAACCAGATCAATTGCCAGGAATCATAGTAGACATTACATGTGCTAGTGGTACATCACCAGGTCCTAGAAATATAGTTTTTACAGGAGACAAATTAGATCCTATTCATCCAAGTTTTGGTTTAAGAGATCAAATAACTGGTGGTTTGTTTGTAGTAGAACAGTGAAATAGCTAAGTTGGTAATCTTTTTCCTATAAATGTCATTAAGTTATCGTACTGCATATATGGGTTTGTTTTTTTTTGATTTAACAAAGAGTCATATTTCTTTTTAGCATAATTGTGTCCAGGGAAGATTATTGTATCATCTCTCATTTTCATAAGTTTATTATAAATAGTGTCAAACATTTGATTTACATCCCCACCTGGTAAATCACACCTACCACAACCATCAATAAACAATGTATCCCCAGATATCAAATTGTTTTGAATTAAAAAACATTGAGAACCTGGTGTATGTCCAGGAGTATGAACAAAGCAAATTTCAATATTCCCAACTTTTAATTTTTCACCAGATTCTACTTCCTTTAAATTTTCCTTTCCAGAATTAAGCTTAAAAAAATCTACTTCGTGTTTATTTATATAAACAGGAATATCAAAATGCTTTAATAATTCCTCTACACCATTAGTATGATCAAAATGCCCATGTGTTAGTAAAGCAGCTTTAATAATTAAATTATTTTTTTTAGTCTCGTCAATTAAGAAATTAACATCCCATGCTGGATCCATTACTACAACTTCATTTGTAGTTTTATCTCCAATAAAATAAATAAAATTTTCCATTGGTCCAACTTGCATTTGTTTTATAAAAAAGTTGTTCATACTAAAAGTATAAAGCTAGTTCATGTTTTGAATAATTGCAGAAGCAAATTCACTGGTTTTTAAAAGGACAGATTCTGTCATTTGCCTGGCAAGATCATAAGTTACCTTTTTTTGTTTTATTGTTTTAGAAAATGCATTTAAAATTAAAGCAGATGCTTCTAACCAGCCCATATAATCAAGCATCATAACACCAGATAAAATCATTGAACCTGGGTTTACTTTATCTTGGTTTGCGTATTTTGGTGCAGTTCCATGTGTAGCTTCAAATATTGCAATTTCATCCCCAATATTTGCTCCAGGAGCAATACCTAATCCTCCAACCTGAGCAGCACAAGCATCAGATAAATAATCACCATTTAAATTTGTAGTTGCAATAATTGAGTATTCATCTGGTCTTGTTAAAAGCTGCTGAAACATATTGTCAGCAATACGATCTTTAATTAAAACTTTTTCATCTTTAAAATCTTTATTTTTACTTTTTGTTATTTCTTCCTCAGTAATAACATTGTCTCTAAACTCATTTAATGCAACTTCATAACCCCATTTACAAAAAGCACCTTCTGTGTATTTCATGATGTTGCCTTTATGGACTAAAGTTACTGATGGTTTTTTATTTTTAATAGCAAAATCAATGGCCTTTCTAACAAGCCTTTTACTTGCAAATTCAGAAATTGGTTTTATACCTATGCCTGAATTTGAACGAATTTTATGTCCTAAAGAAGCTAGAAACTCTTGTACTTTACTCGCTTCTTTTGAGCTCCATTGAAATTCAATGCCACTATAAACATCTTCTGTGTTTTCACGAAATATGACTAAGTCAACTTTTTCAGGAGATTTTACAGGAGTTGAAATTCCTTCAAAATATTTAACAGGCCTTATACATGCATATAAGTCAAATATTTGTCTTAAAGTTACATTTAAACTTCTAATACCACCACCAGTAGGAGTAGTTAATGGACCTTTAATTGCTACCTTATATTCACGGATTTTATTTAAAGTTTCTTCTGGCAACCAATTATTTGTTTGATCAAAGGCCTTTTGTCCTGCTAAAACTTCTACCCAGGAAATTTCTTTTTCACCTTTATAAGCAATTTTTACTGAAGCCTCTAATACTCTTTTAGTTGCCTTCCAAATATCTGGACCAGTACCATCACCTTCAATAAAGGGTATTGCAACCTTAGGAGGTACTATAATTTTTCCTCCCTTAAAAGAAATTTTTTGCGTGTCTAAATTTTTTATCTCAGCTGTCATTGCATTATAAACAATAAATCGCACTTTGATTACTCAGTGACTATCATATCTGATTTTATTTATGTTGTATATGCCATCATGTTTTGGATCTCCCCTTTTTGCAGAAACAAAATACTGCAGGAAAGTCCCGTGATAGGGGTGGAGAGTAGTACTAAACCCACAGTGGAGCTATTAAATTAGTTTAAAACCATTAACGGACTTAGTTCTAACAATCTTTAATAATCTTGAAATTTAATCTCTATATAATAAAAGTAAGAAGTAAAAAAAAGAGATATGCAAATGAAAAAAGTTAATTTTGTAGTTGGAATTTTATTTTTATTAATTATATGTTTTAGTTTTTTAATTGTAGGAAATGATGTGGTAATTGGACAAACTACAAACTCAAGTGATGTAGCAGTTACTTTAAATTCAAAATTTACAGGTATCTGGAAAGTAAAAGTTAAAAAGCCAGTAAGTGAGCCAACCCCAATACCTACTGCCACAACTGCAAAAACTTGTACAGAATTAGAGTCCAGCCAAACATCTTATTTTAATATCTGCTCAGATAACGGATATGATAACGTCTGCTTTGACAAATTCACTAGCGTATATAAAGGATGCACCAAAAATACTAACAACGATTGCACAGAGAGTAATACTAATGCTGATCAAAATATTCTTTGTCCGGTCATTGTTTCTTCTCCGACACCAACCTTGACTTCTAAAACTCCCGCAAGAAAGTTGCTGGCTCATATAACAGATGATTCACCAAGCTCAAATATAATTACTTTTAAGCTATGCGTGAAAGAAGGAAAACTTGAAGGTACTGTCCATCAAGGCGGTGCATTTTTAAATGGTGTTATAACAGGGCAAACAATAATTTCTGAGAATGAAGTTGAACTTACTGCTCTGTCACAAGACAGTAAAACTACAAAAATAAAATTGAAACTAACAGGTGATAGGCAGTTCCAGGTAATGTTTACTGATGGGCATACTTCAGAAGGAAGAAAGTTAAATGAAAATAGAGGATGTCTAGCACCAGGAAAAGGACCCAAGGGGCCGAAAGGATCAAGCATTGAACCAACTCCAAGTGGGGGAGCAGTGATGGGTGGTCCAACCATGAGTGAACCAAACAACAATAGCTCTGGAACTGTTCAGCCATCAATGGATACTCCTCCAAAACCAACACCATCTATAGAAGGTGGACCATCAATGACTGGACCTGAAGAACCTAGTATGACTGGTAATGAAGAAGGTAGTGGAACTGAAATGAACGGCCCACCACCATTTGCAATGGGTAGTTCTGAAAACCCTCCAACTATGGATACTGTCCCTGAAAGTATAAACACTCCTCCAGCTATGAGCGGTATGTCTACATAGACCACGCAAGTAATCTTTTCATAAAATTACATGTAATATCATGAAGTAAAATTTTGAACAGCATTAGTAATGGCACTTACTAAAGAATTACTATCTATTTCTCCCTTTACTAAATAAGTGTCAACATTATCTAAACACTTCTTTAATTCGGGACGTTTTACAATACTCCCTGTAAGAATAATTATT
Organism: Candidatus Melainabacteria bacterium; assembly: GCA_016193285.1. Taxonomy (NCBI): domain Bacteria; kingdom Bacillati; phylum Candidatus Melainabacteria; species Candidatus Melainabacteria bacterium. Next base: position 22,313 of record JACPSL010000037.1, on the reverse strand, counting down.
GGGGTTTCTGGAGCTTTAATTTTTATTTCTGTAAGTGAGTTAAAACCAGTACTATCTGGCAGTGTTAAATCTAATAAAATAACATCAAAAGCATTTTTCTCTAAATATTTTATTCCTTCTGAAAGTTTTCTAGCGCATGTTAGATGAAAATCATTGTTATTTTCTAATAGCATTTCTTCAACTAGCTTCTCGTCACCAAGATTATCTTCCAGAAGAAGTATGTCGATCATACTATTCTCCCTGTTTTTTCCTTAAATTATAACATGAATTATTGTGTTCTTCAATGCAACATTTTTCTAATCTTTTGAATATCACATTTTATAAAAAAAAAAGAACCTTGGGAAAGATTTAAAATCGTGGTATTGTTACTTAAGTTAAGAACTCTATAAATCATTTGTCCAGAACCGTTAGCCTAAAAGATTCCCCGCATACAAAACGCAAATGAATAGCATTACAAAAAACAAGATAAAAATCATATTTTACAGCACTCTATTGATGATTGCTTTTTTTCTTCTAGACACCATCACACCACTTGGTATGGCTGTAGGCATTACTTACATACTAGTAATATCTCTTCTTTTGATTTCAAGAGATATAAAATTGATTTTGTTATATGCAGTTATTGGGACCATAGCTACAGTCGTAGGGTTCTTTTTGTCACCACCAGGTATAGAGGTTTGGAAGGCTGTCTTTAACAGGGTATTATCAATTGTTGCAATTTGGTTCATTACCATTATTGGAATAAAGCAGGTTAAAGCTGAAGAGAATTTCCACCTCGTTACTGAATCTGCTACCACTGCACTAATTATGGTCGAGAAAGGAGGGGAGATTAGTCTTGTTAACTCTCAAGCTGAAATTCTCTTTGGATATACTCAGAGTGAATTACTTGGTCAACCAATTGAAATACTTATACCTGAACGTTTTAGAACCAAACATGTTGTATATAGAAATAATTTCTTTCTTGAACCAAAAACCAGAGCACTGGGTACAAATCGGGATCTCTCTGGTCGTAAAAAAGATGGTACTGAAGTTCCAATTGAGATTGGTCTAAATCCAATTAAAACAACTGAAGGGATATCTGTACTTGCATCTGTTGTTGACATTACTGCACGAAAAAAAGCAGAAGAAATAATAAAAACTAAGAGTATTGAACTTGAAAAATCCAATAAAGAACTAGAACATTTTGCATATGTAGCTTCCCATGACCTTCAAGAACCACTTAGAATGGTCGCAAGCTATACACAACTTCTAGCTAAAAAATATTCTGACGAACTGGATGATAATGCCAGAGAGTATATTAGCTTCGCAGTAGATGGAGTAAAAAGAATGCAACAACTTATTGATGATTTGCTTAAATATTCAAGAATTGGAACACAAAGAAAATCTCCCGAGATAATAAGTTGTAAAGAAATAATAGACACAATACTTAAAGACATGAAATTAACAATTAATGAAACTGGTACTAAAGTGACTTTTAGTGAGCTTCCTGAAATCACAGGTGATAAAGTTCAACTTACTCAACTATTTCAAAATCTAATAGCAAATGCAATTAAATATGGAAAAAAGGAAGAAACACCTCAAATTAATATTTCATATGAGAAGAAAGAGGGAGAATACTTATTTAGTGTACAAGATAATGGTATTGGTTTTGATAAACAATTTGCCCATCGCATTTTTGTAATTTTTCAACGATTACACACTAGACAAGAATACCCAGGAACTGGTATTGGGCTTGCAATCTGCAAGAAGATTGTAGAACAACATGCTGGAAAAATATGGGTAGATTCAGAACCAGGTAAAGGAAGTACATTTTATTTTACACTGCCAACAAAAGAAAAACATGAATTTAAATAACCATAAAATTACTGAGATATTACTTGTTGAAGATAATCTTGGAGACGCGAAACTCACTATTGAAGCATTTAAGGAATCCAAGGTAAAAAATAAAATTATAGTGGTGCAAGATGGTGTTGAAGCCATGGATTATCTTTTAAAAAGAGGTAAATATGAAAACGTTGCAACACCGGATATCATTTTGCTTGATTTAAATCTTCCTAAAAAAGATGGGCGTGAAGTCTTAGAGGAAATAAAAGCTAATGACAGTCTAAAAAGAATCCCTGTAATTATTTTAACCACTTCAAAAGCTGAGGAAGATATTTTTAAAAGTTATAACCTACATGCAAACTGTTATGTTTTAAAACCATTTGATTTTGAGAGATTCCTTTCTGTTGTAAAATCAATTGAAGATTTTTGGCTAACTGTAGTTGAACTCCCTACAAACAATTAAAAGATGAGCATATCAAGCAATGAATTACTTCAGCAAACTAAAGATAGCAATTTAGAGTTTCATGATTTTGTCGCAGTTTTAGATTTTGGCTCACAATATGCAGAACTCATTGCAAGAAGAGCGCGGGAGTTAAATGTGTGCTCAGATGATATTTAATCTTGGAATTCCAATTCTTGGAGTTTGTTATGGAATGTAGTTTATGGCTAAAGCTCCAAATTATACCCCCAACCGGATTTGAACCGGTGTTACCGCCGTGAAAGGGCGATGTCCTAGGCCACTAGACGATGAGGGCCTTCTAGAAAATCAGAGACTCATTAACCCACTTAAACTTACACCCCTTATTATCAATTGTCAATTATTAATTGTCAATTATTCTTTTATTCCTGTCATAGTAATGCCTTGCACAAAAGTTCTTTGAGCAAAAAAGAAAATAATAACAATTGGAAGAACTATAATTGTACTTGCTGCCATAAGTAATGCCCATTCAGTACCACCATGTTGAGCTTTAAATTGTTGAAGAGCTAATGATAAAGTGTATTGATTTTGATTAATTAAATATATTGATGGTTTCATTAAATCATTCCAGCTAAGTAAAAATTGAAAAAGTGCTACTACTGATAAAGCCGGGATTGAAAGTTTTAAATAAATATTTTTATAAATACTAAATTCTGAACAACCATCTACACTTGCTGCTTCATGTAACTCACGTGGAATTGTCAGAAAAAATTGTCTTAGTAAAAATATATAAAATGCATTGCCACAAAAACTTGGTGCAATTAAAGGTAAATATGTTCCATACCACCCAAGCTTTTGAAATAAAATAAATTGAGGAACTAGTGTAACCATTTCAGGCAACATCATTGTTGAAAGAGTTACATAAAAAAATAAATCCCTAAATCTCCACTTTAAAACACTAAAAGCATAAGCAGCCAGTGATGATGAAATTAAAACACCAATTACGTTTAAAATTGAAATAAACGTTGTGTTTAGAATTGCTTGAACGAGATTTACAGAATCAAATACTTTAATGTAATTATCCCAAGCAATTGGGTTTGGTATCCATTTTATATAAGGTAAAAAAATTTGTTCTGGTGTCTTTAGTGAGGTTGAAATCATCCAAAGTAAAGGTGCTAAGAATAAAATACTCAAACACACCATAAAGATAGTTAAATTAAAATTTAAAAAATTATGTTTTTTTACTAGCATCAGAGATAACATCTGAATTGTTTTTCTTGTAAGGTTTTTCCTTTTCATTAACTCTGCTTGAAACCTGAAATTCGATAATTTCAATTCCTTCTTCATCAAATTTCTTTAGTGCAATAATTTGAGCTTTGCCAAGTAACATTGCAGTGTAGTTTAAGTTAATAGAAAAGTTAGCAACAGCATCAACATTCAATGCTCTGCCAAAAATATCAATATTATTATTTTTAATTTCAAGTCTATCTATCCACAATTCTTTTGGTGTCATTTTTGCAACTTCCTGTAATATCCTTGACCATGGCATTCTTTTATCAATTAAGCTTGAGAAGTAATCATTTTTTATTTTAAATATCTTGTTTGCTTTTTCAAAATTTAAAAGTTTGTTTAAATGAATTTGAGCAAGAGTAATTTTGTTTTCATAAAGAGATTGAGTAGCAACTACACCAGGCATTAAGAAACTTTGTATAAAAAAACTAATCAAAAAAGAAAAGAAGAAAACAACAAATGCGCAAGTAATATATTTAGTTAACTGAGGATCAAGATACTTAGAATCAATTTTAAAAGGTAGTTTAAATCCTTTTTTAGGATTTTTTTGAGATTTAGAAAGATCCTTGAAAACATTTTTTAAATTCTGAATAGTATCAATTTTTGTTTTGCTTTTAATAGGAATAAGTAAATTAGGGACAAGATAAGGTGTATTATTACTTGCCGCTAATGCTAATCCTAATGAGGCTATGATTTCGTTTATATTGTTTTTTTGTAAAATTTTTCCAGAGTCTACTATATCTGGAGGTAAAGTAAACGATTGTAAGTTATATGGAACTTTAGTTTTATCAATGCCAGAAAAATTAGGGCCATAAACATAAACAGCAGCAACTTTAGTACCAATAAGCTGAGTTTCTATAAGATTAATTGATTGAAAAACTTGTTCATTTAATTGATGTGTTAAAAATAAGTGCTCATATATTGGTTCTTGTCCTGTCCATATAACAAGCTCTGATCTAATTTGAGATACCCAAAGAGTTGCTGTTAAATTGCTGGTAATAGTTTCACTTAAGAAAGCACCAACTCCTAAAAACGATGGAGTGACAGAAACTAATTTTAATCCACATTTTTTAGCTATGTTAAAAGCAATATTTATTATTGCTTTTTGAGCTGAGATGCCAAGCACATCGTAACGTGTTATGCCATCAGTTTCTTGTCTCTGAGTATTCTTTAAAGGCAACCAGGAAACACAATTATTATTTAAATCAATATTGCCTTCTTGTAAAATAATTTGATCAATTTCATCAAGAGGAATTGTTGCGGGAAGTGGAACTGGAAAAAGTTTAAAATATTGCATTGAAAGACCAATAACAGTATCTTTAGTTTTTATATTTGATTTTTTTATACCTTCTTTTATTAAACTTATTGTTTGATTGATATCTTGAAGTATAGGGATGTTTAAAGTAAATGTACCTGTAATGTAAATTTTATTTTTAACAAACTGCACTTCAGTAGCAATTAAATTATTTTCTGATAATTCAATTGAAATTAGTTTGTTATATTTATGATTCTTTTTTAATTTTATTTCCATTGATTATTTGACAAACAGTATAACGATTAAACAAGCACCTGCTAAATAAGGTATAAATGGGATATATTGTGTTAAAACTTTTTCTTCTTGCAATGAAGTTTTATAACCCTTAAAAAGTTTTATACCTCTCATAATGAAATGACTGATTAGGGCTAATAAAGATGCAATAAATAAAGACAAAAAAGCTAGCTTAAAACTTAAAAATACACTAATTAAAGCAAAAAGCGTTATATCTCCGCCTCCTAAGACTGTTGAAATATTTAAATTTTCTTTTAAGTGACTAGTCTTGCTGCTAAAAAATCTCTCTAAAAATAAAACTGCAAGAAAGTAAAATAAAATCTCACAAATAAAATATATTACTCCAATTCCTTCAAAGATTTTTATAAGTCTTGCTTGATTAAAGGCAATTAAAAGACTTTTGTAAAAATTTATTAAAATAAAAATAAAAATAAAAAACCAAGAAGAAATATAAAGCCTAGTCGAAAATTTAAATCCTAAAAATATAAAGTAAAACACACAAGCAAAAATTAAAAATTTAATATTTGTACTATAAAATGAAAATCCTAACCAAAAAAGTATAGGAACAACAATATTATTTATTTCGGGTTTGTACTTTTTTAAAAGAGTAACAAAAAAATATAAAATATCCATAAAAATAAAAGCAATGCCTAAATTTAAAAATACAAATAATTTAAATTGTGTTTGAATTAACTGGATTAAAATTAAGATTAATATTCCTGAATAAGTAATTAAATGTGGAACAATTCTATGTTTAATATCAAACATGGAAAGGATAATTAAAATTAAAGCAAAAAAAACAAAAAGCATAATTTCAAAATAACTTATACTTGTTTTTATAAGAGACAAGTAAATTAATAGTAGTATTGAAGCAGTAATCAATTCAGCATAAAAAGAATACACATTAATCTTACTTTTACAAAAATAACATTTACCACCTAAAAGCAAGTAACTAATTATTGGAATGTTCTGCCACCAATATAGATTTGTGTTGCATTTTAGACAAAATGAAGGTTTAAATATAAACGAATCACTTGTTCCATATCTGTCAACAACAAGTTTAAAAAAACTACCAAAACATGCTCCAATAACAAATACAAAAATCTCAATCATTATTAAACCTGTTTCCTGAATTAACATCAAAGAAATGAGTTTTATTTAAATCAATTGAAACTTTAATTTGTTCACCTGCTTTAATATCACAATTTTCAACAAGTCTTAGAACATAATTATTTTTAACTTGAGTGTTTTTAATATTTATATAAAGGAGACATTCACTTCCTAAAATTTCAACAAAGTTTACAAATGCATCAAAAGCTATAAAATCCTGGTTAAAAGAATTTAAAAGATTTAAGTTTTCTGGCCTGACTCCTAAAATAATTTTTTTATTGTATAAGCAGTGTTTATTAATCATCTCCAGGAATTCTTTTTTAAAATTAACCTTATACTCTTTATCTTCAAGAAAAACACTTGAACTATTTACAAATCTAAAGTTAAAAAAATTCATAGAAGGACTTCCAATAAAACCAGCTACAAAAGTATTAGCTGGAAAATTATAAACATATTGAGGTTCGCCAATTTGTTGGATCCTGCCTTTATTTAAAACAACTATTTTACTCCCCATTGTTAATGCTTCAATTTGATCATGAGTAACATAAATTACAGTAGTTGCTAAAGTCTTATGTAGCTTTAAAAGCTCTGCTCTCATTTGTGTTCTAAGTTTTGCATCTAAATTACTTAAAGGTTCATCCATTAAAAATAATTTTGGTTTTCGAATTATTGCTCTACCAAGTGCAACTCTTTGTCTTTCGCCACCAGAAAGTTCTTTTGGTTTTTTCTTTAAATAATTTTCTATACCTAATAACCCTGCTGTATCTTTAACTCTTATTTTAGTTTCATTTTTATTTATACCTTTCATTTTTAAGGGGAAAGCTAAATTTTCATAGACATTTAAATGTGGATACAATGCATAATTTTGAAAGACCATCGCTATGTCACGATCTTTGGGAGGCAAATTATTAACAACAATATTATTTATCTCGATATTACCTGAGTCTGGCTGTTCTAAACCTGCAATTGTTCTAAGTATTGTTGACTTACCAGAGCCAGAAGGACCTACTAAGACAACAAATTCACCCTCAGAAACTTTTAAATTAATATCATCAAGCACCTTACTACTTCCAAAAGACTTTGAGAGATTTTTAATCTGCAAATTTGTCATTAATTAAGAATTCCAAGTGGTTCAGCTTTTATGTCTTTTGCTAAATATTCAAATGCTTTAACAACATATTTAATATCTTCTTCACTATGTGGAGATATTGGAGTTAGCCTAATTCTTGGTTGTTTAACAGTAGGTGGGCGAATTACTGGAGCCCAAATATGACATTCATTAAAAAGTTTATTTGAAATTAAAATGGCTTCTTCAATATTATTGAAATAAACTGAAATAATTGGAGATTGAAATTTACCTAGCTTTAGTTTATAAATCTTTTTTAAACCAGAATATAATAATTTAGCATTGTTCCATAATCTTTCTCTTCTCCATTCACTATCTATGACTAATTCAAGTGATTTTAATACTGCGCCTGTAACTTGTGGACTTGGACTAGTTGAAAACATAAATGATCTAGCTTTGTTCTGTAAAAGCTCAATTAAATTCTTTGGGCCACAACAAAATCCACCTTCTACTCCCATTGCTTTTGAACATGTACCTATCTTAATAGGAAAATAATTTTCTAGATTTAATTCTTCTATAACTCCATTTCCTTTTTTTCCAAAAACTCCTGTTGCATGAGCTTCATCAACAATAGTTATAAGGTTATATTTTTCAGCAACAAGTCCAATTTCTTTTAATGGTGCTATATCTCCATCCATACTAAAAACTGTATCAGTAACAATAAAACTTCTTCTATTATACGTTTCCATACTTTCATTAATGAGTTTCTCTAAGTGACTAATATCATTATGATTGTAAATAAACTTAGAAGCTCCTGAAAGCCTTATTCCATCAATAATAGAAGCATGATTTAATTCATCTGAGTAAACAATATCTTCTTTACCAATAAGAGCTGAAAGTAACCCTACATTAGCTGAATAACCAGAACTAAAAAAAAGAGCACTTTCTGAATGTTCAAAAAGAGCTAGTGCTTTTTCAAGTAAGGTATGTAATTCAGTAGTACCACTAAGTAATCTTGAACCAGTGCTACCTGCACCATACTTACTTACTGCAGCTTTGCTTGCATTTATAACTTCTGGATGGTTAGAAAGTCCTAAATAATTATTAGATCCAAACTGTAGAACTCTTTTTCCACCACTAATTTCAACCCAAGGCCCAGATGCTGTTAGAACAGTCTTAAGCTCTCGTTTTAAACCAGCACTTACTAGTAACTCAAGCTCTTCATCAATAAATGATAAATTATTCATATACAAGTGACTTACTTGTCCATCTTTTAAAGATGTTATGGTTAACCTCAAATTGATCCAATACTTTTCCAACAATAAAACTAATCATGTCATCTAAAGATTTTGGATTTTGATAAAAAGCACCACAAGCAGGTGCAACGACTGCACCTACCCTACTTAACTTTAAAAGATTTTCTAGGTGTATTGAACTTAAAGGCATTTCTCTTGGTACAAGCACTAATTTTCTTTTCTCCTTTAAACATACATCAGCTGCTCTTGTTATGAGATTATGAGATGTACAAGATGCAATTGCACCGATTGTTCCCATTGATGCAGGGATAATAATCATTCCATTTGTTTTATATGAGCCACTAGAGATTGATGCTGAGATATCATTATGTGAATAAGCTTGTAGCTGAGAGCTGAAAGCTGAAAGCTTCAAATAAGATAATACTTGTTCTTTTAAGAATTCTGGATTTGTTGAAAGATTTAAGTCAAGTTCATCTTTAGCCACTTTAATAGCATTTTCTGAAATAATTAATTCAACATTATAATTATTCTCTAGAAGAACTTGTAAAGTTCTAAGTCCGTAAATAGTTCCACTAGCTCCTGAAATTGCAAGTACAATTGGTAGATTTAAGTTACTCATATAATTAATTCCTTAAGCTTATATCTTACATCATAATATCAAAATGGAATTAAAAACTTTAAACAATCTAGAAGAACTAAATACAAGCTCAAATACTTATTTTAATTTAGTTAATAATCTTTTACTTAGAGTCCAAAAACCAGGGCAGTATTTAGGAATTGAGTTAGGGCATTTAGTAGAAAATGAGACAGGGAGACTCGGAGCCGGGAATGGAAGGAGAGAACAAAAAAAGGAATTAAAAAAGTGGGCAGAAGCTAAGGTTAGAACAGCTTTGATTTATCCGGATTTATATGAATTAGGCATGTCTACCTTTGGTACAAAGATTTTATATCAAGTCATAAATAGTCATCCTGATTTTTTATGTGACAGAGCTTATGCTCCAATGAAAGATATGGAAAAGCTGCTTAGAGCTGAAAAGCTCTCTCTTTGGGGTTGGGAAAGTTTTGAACCATTAAATAATTTTGACTTATTAGGTTTTTCACTATCGTATGAACTTTCTTATACAAATGTATTAAATATTCTTGAACTTTCACATTTAAAAGTATTTTCAAAAGATAGAAAAGAAATTTTTCCTCTTATTTTTGCTGGTGGACCTGCAACATTTAATCCAGAGCCAATGTCAGATTTTATTGACTTCTTTATTATTGGTGATGGAGAAGAAGTAATTATTGAAGTTTTAGAAATTATAAGGGAAGCAAAATGTAGGGGCGTACCAATGGTACGCCCAAAAGATGAATTACTCTGTAGGTTAGCTCAAATCCAAGGCATATATGTCCCTAAATTTTACGAAGTAGATCCAAATGAAAATTATCTTCCTAAACCAGTTTCCTTACTAAATCCTGTTTCAGAAAAAATTAAAAAAAGAGCTGTAAGTCTAACCAATTCTAATCAACCAACCACAGGTCCAGTATCATACTTATCATCAATACAAGACAGGCAAGTATTAGAAATAAGAAGAGGTTGTGATCGTGGATGTAGATTTTGTCAAGCAGGATATGTTTGTTTACCAGTTAGAGAAAGAACACTTAATGAACTAATTAAACTTTCAAGAGATGCATTGAAAAATTCAGGCTATGATGAGTATTCTTTACTTTCATTATCAGCAAGTGATTATACAAAATTACATGAGTTAACAATAAGTTTAAATTCCTGCCATGCACCAAAAGGGATTTCATTATCGATGCCTTCACAAAGGATAGACAGATTTGATCTAAGAATTGCAAATGAGTTAAATACAATTAGAAAATCAGGAATTACCTTAGCACCTGAAGCTGGTACAGAAAGACTTAGGAAAGTAATAAACAAGGGACTTAAAGAAGAAGATATTAAAAAAGCAATAGAAAATGTTTATGATAGTGGTTTTCATCATGTAAAACTTTATTTTATGATTGGGCTTCCAACTGAAACAACAAAAGATTTAGATGGAATTATTGACTTACTTAAGTGGGCACAAAATCTTTCAAAAGAAAAAAACAAAAAACCCCTTAATATTACATGTACCATTTCTACATTTGTACCAAAAGCGTTTACTCCATTTCAATGGTTTAGTCAGAACTCTACAAATGAGTTTCAAGAAAAAATAAATTACTTAAAACAAAAAGTAAGAGAACATAAACTAAGAACAGTAAAATTAAATTATACTGATCCAAAAGTTGCCTTGCTTGAAGCCGTAATGAGTCGTGGAGATAGAGAAGTTTCAAAACTAATTTATGCAGCATATAAAAAAGGTGCAAAGTTTGATGCCTGGGATGAATGTTTAAATATTGATACTTGGCATAAAGCAGCAAAAGAAATTAATTTTGATTTAAATTATGAAGCAACTAAATATAGAGAAGTAGGTTCAACATGTCCATGGGATATAATAGACACCGGACTTTTAAAAGAATTCTTAATAGAAGAATATAACAAAGCTTTAAATACAGTTGAGACATTGCCATGTACAGAAAACAAATGCCATGCTTGTGGAGTTTGTTTTAAATTAAATCTAGTAAATGAAGTAACAGAAAATAAATCAGATAATAATAAATTTGTAAGAACAATAAATAGGACTCAGGGCTTAGAGTTCATACGTCCAAGCTTAAAGCTCCAAGCTCAAAGCTCTAAAGTAGAAATAATCCATACCAAAACCGGCGACCTCCGTTTTATTTCTCACTTAGATGTTCAAAGATTATTTGAAAGAGCTTTAAGGAGAGATGACATACCAGTAGCTTATACTTGTGGTTTTAATCCAAGGGTTAAAATGCAGTGGTTACTACCCTTACCACTTTTTTATGAAAGTAATTATGAAATTATGTATCTTGAGTTAGTGGAAAAAATAAGTGATTTGGACTTACAGATTATGTTAAACAAGCAATTACCTCCTGAAATTCAGTTAAAATCTGTAAAATCTATAAATTTAAGTAAAAAAATGCCTAATGTTGCAAATATTAAATTTTTATATAAAGTTTTGACTACTAAGCCCGATCTATGGGAAAAATATATATGTGAGACAAAAACTGCAATAGAAAGTTTTCAAGCTCAAAACTCTTTGGTTCAGACTACAAAAGAAATTGATATTAGAAGAAATGTTGAACTGATAGAAATTTTAAATTTTAAACCACTGGAATTTAAGTTAGAGCTTTTGGGAAATACTAGAGCAGAAATAGTTTTAAGTTATCTTATGGGGCAACTTTACAAGATCAAAGATTTTCAAATTGAGCCAAATAATTGGCCATTAAATTGGAAAATAACAAAAAAAATGGTTATAGAAAAGGAAGGGAAAAATGAAATCATTAATTATATCTGAAAAAGACAAAATAGCAGCAATCATGGAAGAAGATAAAGCTATTGAATTTTTTATACATAGAGGAGATCTATTGTTAGGTGATATTTATACAGCACGAGTTGAAAATATAATGCCAAGCATAGATGCAGTGTTTGTTAATTTAGGAAACAATAGGATGGGATTTTTACATGCTAGTGATATTCCAGGTCAAGGTAATTTGTACGACAGGGTGCAACCAAATCAAAAACTCTTAATTCAAATAGTCAAGGAACCAACAAGCAATAAAGGTCCAAGAGTTAACACTGCAATAAGCTTGCCTGGAAGATTTTTAGTCCTTACTACAGAAAATACAAATGTTTCTGTTAGCAGAAAAATAGTAGACTACCAAGAAAGAAATAGACTAAAAGCAATGGTTTCGTTATTAAAACCACCATCGATTGGAATTGTAGTCAGAACAGAAGCAGAAGGTAAGGATGAATATGATCTTGAAGAAGATTTTAAAATGCTATGGGATCTGTGGAAAGAAATTGCAGACAAGCATGAAAACCATAAATATCCTGGGCTTGTATATAGAGATCAAGATTTTATTTACAGAGTAATTAGAGATGCCTACACTTCTGAGATTGATGAAGTAGTGTTAGACAGTGTGCAAGGTCAAGTTAGAGCAAAACAAATCTTAAAAAACTGGACGGGGAAGGACGTTGAAGTAACCATTCATAAAGAAAGTAATATCTTGTCTGCTCGTGGTGTTGAGAGAGAAATTTTAAATTCACTTCAAACAAAGGTTGAGCTACCAAGTGGTGGATATTTATTTATCCAAACAACAGAAGCTTTAACTGTTATTGATGTAAATTCTGGAAGGTTTACTAGTTCCCGTACATTACAAGAAACAGTTTTAAAAACCAATCTTGAAGCAGCTCATGAAGTAGGCAGACAATTAAAACTTAGGAATATTGGTGGAGTTATTGTTGTTGATTTTATTGATATGGATGATAGAAAAGATCAAATCACTGTACTAGAAGCATTTGAAAATGCACTTATGTTTGACAGAGCTAAACCACAAATTGGTCAGTTAAGCGATCTTGGATTAGTGGAATTAACAAGAAGACGACAAGGGCAAAGTCTTCAAGAAATATTTGGGCATACTTGCCAAAGTTGCAGTGGTTCAGGCTTAATTTTTGACATTGTATTGGATGGTGAATTAAGAAGGCAAAGACAAGAAGGGCAAGAAGAACATAAGCAAGATCGTAGTGACTGGCGAGGGCAAAGAGGTCGTAGAGGCCACATGCAGAGAAGATATGAGCAAAGAAGACAAACAGGATCTGTATCTGAGGATGAACGAAGTATAAGAACAAGTCCTGATAGTGAGGCACAAGATATCCAGTCACTTGAAGATACATCTGAAACTGAAATTGAAGAAATAAATGAAATGGAAGAAGCTGTGGATGATAACAATGAAGTTTTAGAAAGTGAATTTGAAAGTGAGTTTGAAGGAGAAGGTAATTTAGAATCTGAAATATCAGAAGACGACGAAGAAAAAGAAGATGATTTCTCCTCAAAGTTTGCTCAAAAAGCAAAGTACAGTGTAAAGCCAGATGATGTCTCAGGTGTTTTTACTCTTACACCAAAAGAATCTGAAGAACGTGAATAAATAATAAATAAACGGTGTTTAATCAAGTCTTAGAAGAAAAACGTGGACTAGTAGTAAAGCCTGGCCTAGAAAGAATTAGTGCTTGTTTAAATTATTTGGGAGGCCCACAAAATAAATTTAAATCAGTTTTAATTGGAGGTACAAATGGAAAAGGTTCTGTAACTTATTACCTTTCAAACCTAGCTTGCAAGTTAACTAATTACAAAATTGGCAGACATATAAGCCCTCACTTGATTTCATGGAAAGAAAGATATGTCATTAATGAAAAAAGTATAAGTGAAGAAAAACTTGACAAATTTGCTTTTGAAGTTTTGCATGAAATTGAAAAATTTGAAAATAAAAAATTAGTAAGTGAAAGACTAACCCCTTTTGAAGTATATGCAGTAATTGCATTTTTATTATTTGCAAAAGAAGAAGTTGATATTGCATTTTTAGAAATTGGTATGGGAGGAAGATTTGATGCTATAAATGTTGTACCAAGTGAAAATGTTTTATGTTCAATTATTACAAATATCTCATACGATCATATGGATTACTTAGGTAGTACCATTGAAGAAATATCATATGAAAAAGCAGGAATCATAAAACAAAATAATTTTATAGTTACTGCAGCAACTAACAGCACATTTGAAATAATAAAAAATCAAGCAAAAACTTTAAATTCAAAATTTATTCACGTAAAGCATGAAAAAGATCTTACATACATAGATAAAGATATAGAAATTACGCTAGCAGCTTGGAGTGTAATTTCTTCTCAACTAAAAGTTAAAGTAGCTAATTTAAACAAGAGAGAATTTTTAAAATCATTACAATTCCAAGGACGTTTTCAATTTATCAAAGAACACGATTTACTTTTAGATGGTGCACATAATGTAGCTGGTGCAATTGAACTAAGAAATATTTTAAACAAAGAATTTCATAATAAAAAAATAACTTATATTCTAGGAATATTAGATAAAGATTATTTAAATTTTGTTAAAAATTTAATTCCTCAAAATAGTTATGTAATATGTACAGAACCAAAATCAAAGAGAGCAACAAGAAAAGAACTCTTACAACAGGCAGTCTTAACTAATAGTTCATATTCTGAAATAGCAAACGATTTATCCAGTGCATTGGAAATTGCTTATAAAACCAGTCATGATTTAATTGCTATAACTGGTTCACTTTACTTAGTAGGTGAAGCATTGATGCTTATTCAGAATAATCAAATTCCAAAAGTTATACTAAAATAAAAAGGGGATTTAAAAATGCTTACACAAAATCACTTAAAAATAGGTTCTAAATTACCTGATTTTAACTTACCAGGCATTGATGGCAAGAACTATACACCAAGCTTATTTAAAGACAGTAAAGTATTAGTAGTAATGTTTACTTGTAATCATTGTCCTTATGTTCAAGCATATGAACAAAGACTTATTGATTTACAAAGTTTTTTTAAAGATAAATTAGTTTCTTTTGTAGCAATAAATTCTAACAATGAAATAAATTATCCTGAAGACAGCTTTGAAAATATGATTAAAAGAGCTAAAGAAAAAGGATATAACTTTCCTTATCTTAGAGATCAAACCCAGGAAATTGTAAAAAAGTTTGGTGCAAGTTATACGCCAGAAGTTTTTGTCTTTGATCAAAACAAAGTTTTAAAGTATCATGGCAGAATTGATGATAATTACAAAGAACCCAAGAAAGTTACCAAGCAAGACTTAAAAGAAGCTATTGAAGCAGTTCTTGCTAATAAAGAAATTAAAAGTTCAGAGACACAAGCTATTGGATGTACCGTGAAGTGGGCTAGTTAACTTTAAATCCAGCCCAAATAATTTTATAAACCCTTCTGCTGAGCTCTGATCAAATAAATCACCTTTTCCATAAGTTGCAAATCGTTAACCTACTCATAATTTTAAGCTGAGATAATAGCCTCAAAAACATGACAGAAATTAACAATATTTCGATATCTTCTTTTGGATCAACACCAACCAATAATGGAAGAGAAACTGTTACAGATAAAGATGATAAACCAGTACTAGCCAAGAGTGGAAGAGAAACTGTTACAGATAAAGATGATAAACCAATACTAGCTAATAAGAGTGGAGTAGCTAGTATTTTTAATGGTGCTACTACAAAAGAGCAAATTCGAGAGAAATTATTACTTGCTGTATCAAATCTAACAGAAAAGTGTGAAAAAGATAGTGAGTTAAAAAATATTTGTAATAGCTTACATAAGTTACTATTAAACAAAGGAGATTCAGCAGAATCTTTAATTAAAATCCAAAATGATCTAAAAGAAGTATTTCTCCAAGGTGTTGAGAGTACCAAGAGCTTGTCGAATGAAATCAAGAACGCAAAAAGTATTGATGAACTAGAAACAGCTTCTAAAAAATCAAACACAGTTTTTGAAAAATTGCGTTTAGTCAGTACACTCCTACCTTTGATTTATCCTTTAACACAAAAGCATCTTGCAACATCCAGTAAAAACATTCTTCAACTTTCAGAAAGTGGAACAAAACGCTATCCTGAAAAACATAGTTTTTTTGCCTCTACAGTTCAAGAATCTGAAGCTCCTCCAGGTGTAAGCAAATTCATTGCAGACAAAGTCAACAACGGTTCTTCAATAGAAAATGCTTTCCTAAAATCTGAAAGTGAGTATCATGGTAATGGTGTGCTCCCACAAGCATTGACTCACAGATTAAGTACAGACTCAACAAAGGATAAAAATGTTAACTTTGAAGTTCTGTTTATTCATGGAGATGCTAACACGGTCAAAGAGCAGGAGCAATTTGCAAAAAATGAAAAAGTTTTAACTAAAGCAATTAATGAAACATCTAATAATCACTGTAAGCAAATCAGCAGTTTGACTACACCAACTTTTGAAGAGCTTGAAAACAAGTTAAAAGAAATTTCTACAAGATTAAAAGAGAATAATATTGGAAAGCTTTATATTGTTTACAACGGACATGGTGGTAGCGATGGATTGCAAGAAGGAGTTTCTGTTGAAAATAGTAAAAAACAGGGAGCAGAAAGATTTCTTTTTGGTTTAAACAAAAATAATAATTTAACTGAAGAGCAAATTAAAGAACTATATAACAAATATTTAAAGGACATAGAAGCAGTAACAATTTTTGATTCTTGCCATAGCGGTGCAGGAATTACTGCAATTGAAAATGATAAATTGAAAAGTCAACTAAATGCTTTAGCTTAAATAGATTTTAAATCCAGCCCAAATAATTTTATAAATCCTTCTGCTGAGCTCTGATCAAATAAATCACCCTTCCCATAAGTTGCAAGTTTTTGTTTATAAAGTGAAAATGGGGATTTTCGCCCAACAATTGTTACATTTCCCTTAAAAAGTTTTACTCTAATTATTCCTGTTACTCTTTTTTGAATATATTTATTAAACTCATCAATTGCTTCTCTTAAAGGATTAAACCAGCGACCATCATAGATTAATTGTGAATATTTTTGATCCAACAAAGATTTAAATAAAATTGTTTCTCTTGTATGAACAAGTGATTCTAAGTCTTTATGTGCTTTTAATAAAACTATTGCTGCTGGAGCTTCATATATTTCTCTACTTTTAATTCCTACTACTCTATTTTCAATTTGATCAATTCTGCCTACTCCGTGATTTCCTGCAATTTGATTTAATCTTTGAATAAAATTTATGTCGTTGTATTTTTTCTTATTTAAAGTAACTGGAATCCCATCTTTAAATCCGATATTTATATAAGTAGGTTTTGATAGTGAAGAGTTTATGTTTTTTGTCAATGCATAAGCATCTTCTGGTGGTTCTTTCCAGGCATCTTCTAAGATTCCACATTCCACTGATCTTCCCCAAAGATTCAAATCAACACTATAAATAGATTTTTTATTTAGAGGCACTGGAATAAAATGTTCCTTGGCATATTTAATAGATTTTTCTCTTGTCATTTTCCACTCACGTGCTGGTGCAATTATTTTTAAATGTGGTGCAAGAGCCATGATCGAAACATCAAAACGAACTTGATCATTTCCTTTACCTGTACTGCCATGTGCAATTGCATCTGCTTTTTTTGATAAAGCTACTTTAACTAAGAGCTTAGCAATAAGTGGTCTTGCAAGTGCTGTTGCTAAAGGATAATCACCGTAGATTGCGTTTGCAAATAATGCTGGCCAAATATATTCACTTATAAATTCTTTTTTAGCATCAATTACAAGAGACTCAGAAGCACCAATTTTTAAGGCTTTTTCCTGGATTGATTTAAGTTCTCTTCCTTGCCCTAAATCAATTGCAAGTGCAATAACTTTGTCTGCTTTATTTTCAAGTAACCACCTAATAGCAACCGATGTATCAAGTCCACCTGAATATGCTAGGACAACTTTTTTACATTTTTCTTCTTTCATGACCTGATAAAATATAGCATATGAAAAATCTTCTTACAAAAAAAGAAGACACAGAGTTTAAGCAAAAGATAATTCCTAAGCATATTGCCATTATTATGGATGGCAACAGGCGTTGGGCTAAAAGTAAAAATTTACCAACAATGTTTGGACACAGAGAAGGTGTTCAAGCTTTAAAGAAAATTACAAGATATGCAAATGATTATTTAGGTGTGAAGTATCTGACTGTTTATGCTTTTTCAACTGAAAACTGGAATAGAAAAAAAGATGAAGTTGATTTTTTAATGTTTTTGGTCCAAGATGCACTTCAAAAAGAAATTGATGAGCTGTGTAGGAGAAATGTAAGAATTAAATTTATTGGATTTTATAATGAACTTCCACTTCCACTTCCAGAAGTTTTAAATGATGCAATGGAAAAAACAAAAAATAATACAGGAATAAATCTTAATGTTGCACTTAATTATGGAAGTAGAGCAGAAATTGCTTATGCAGTAAAAGAAATTACAAAAAAAGTGTTAGCTAATGAAATTAAAATTGGTAATATTACTCCTGAATTAATAAGTTCAAAATTGCTTACAAAAGATATTCCTGATCCAGAGCTTTTAATTAGAACAGGTGGAGAACAAAGAATAAGTAATTATCTTCTCTGGCAATGTGCTTATACTGAGTTTTATTCTACTGAAACATTATGGCCTGATTTTAATCAAAATGAGCTGGATAAAGCAATTGAAGAATTTAGTAGAAGGCAAAGAAGATTTGGAATTTAAACCAAGGCTTGCAATTGTTGTTTTTGATCTTCTGCTATACAGGCTTCAATAACAGGTTCTAATTCACCTTCTAAAGCAGTATTTAAATTAAAATTTTGATTTAATCTATGATCTGTAATTCTATTATCTTTAAAATTATATGTCCTTATTTTTTCAGAGCGATCACCAGTACCAACTTGCATTTTTCTTTTTTCATAAATTTCTTTTTGTTGTTTTTGTAATTCCATATCATAAAGTTTTGCTCTTAGAATTTGCATAGCTCTTTCTCTGTTTTGTTTTTGGCTTCTCTCTTCAGTACAATGCACCATAGTTCCTGTTGGTTTGTGAACAATACGAACAGCTGTTTCTACTTTATTTACATTTTGACCACCAGCACCACCAGAACGAGCTGTTGTAATTTCAAGATCGTTTGGATCAATTTTTATATCTACTTCATCTACTTCAGGCATTACAGCAACTGTAACAGTGCTTGTGTGTACCCGTCCTGAAGCTTCTGTAACAGGTACTCTTTGAACTCTATGAACACCTGATTCATATTTAAGTTTGCTATAAACATTTTCACCTGTAATTTCAAAAATTACTATCTTATAACCTCCAATATCACCAGGATTTGAATCAACAATTTTTGTATGCCAGGCTTGCTTGTCAGCATATTTTGTATACATTCTAAGAAGATCTCCTGCAAATATTGATGATTCTTCACCGCCAGCTGCAGCACGAATTTCAAGCATAATATTTTTTTCATCATTTGGATCTTTTGGTAAAAGTAAAATTCTTAAACGATTTTCTATATTTATTAGTTCTTTTGTAATTTCATTAATCTCACTTTGTGCAAGCTCTATTAATGAAGCATCCACTTCATTTTTTATAATTTCCTTTGCACCTTCTAATTCTTTATTAAAAGATTTAAATTTCTGATATAAGTCATAAGTTTCCTGTAATGATTTTTTTGCTTTAGATGTTTTTTTAAGTTGTTCCTGGTCTCCATAAATAGCAGGGTCTGCGAGCTTTTTGCCAAGCTCATTGTAAGTTTTTTCTATATCGTTTAATTTTTTTATTAATATTTGATCCATTACTTTACTTATATCTACTTAGCTAATGTTTTGCTAATCCCAAGTAAATGGATCATAATCTATAAAACTATTACCAGATAAACTAAAGTTTTCTTTAGTCCAAGGATCGCTGATTCCATATTGAATTGCATCTTTTTCTGACTTAAAAATACTTATAATTCCACCTGCTGTACCTTCAATTACACCATAAGTCAGAGCGCCTAATATTCTATAAGTTAAAACTTCTTCTCCACCAAGAAAGGTGGCAAATGATTTTGAACCTTTATCAATTCCACTAATAAGTCCTCTTGGTATAGCAAATACTGGACCTAAAACACAGCCAGTAGTAATTCCTGTAATTTGTTTAGAAGTTGTTTCAATAGTTTCTTTATCAATTATTGTAGCTTTAGCAGGGCAAACAAAAGAAACTATAGTTAGCAAAATTAAAATTATAAATAAATTCTTTTTCATGATTTGATAGAGATTAAATTAACACAAGATTTTATTATACTAATTGGTTTGAGTAGTATGCAAGTGGTGTAAAACTAACTTACATTGTTTCCTGTTGTCAATCTTTTCATGCGTTTATACCATGTTATGCCATAGACACCAAATGCTCCTAAAGCAAGAGTTCCAAGTGCTAAATAAATTTGTTTCATTTTGTTAGTAAGTTCTTCTACCTCTTTTCTAGTAAGCACCTTTATCTCTTCTCCTTTTTCTAATTTGGCTAAGTTTTTGTCAAAGATATGAACTAATAATCTTGCTCTTTCCTGAATCTCTTCATGTGAAAGTCCTCCTTTTTGCATCTCTTCAACAATTTTTCTTGCTCTTTCAATCTCTTCATTTATCTTTTCTTTTTCTGTTAGTTCTTTATGTACTTGTGCAGGTCTTTCAGCTTGATCAGCCTTAGCAATAAAAGGCATACTTCCAGTACCAACCAAAGCTCCAGCCATAATTGTATAGAAAGTAGTTCTTAAGCTCATAATTTTCCTCCAAGAATATTTTTAGATATAATTAGATTAAATAATACCATGAAAATCGTGGACAACGAGTTCGACAAAAGATTATAAACCATAAAGGACATGTTTATCTTTCGGTGATGTCAATATAAAATTTAATTGGATACGAAACCGCGAGATGAAAAAGCCCTCTAAGAAAATCTCCATATCTCTTTTTATCAGGTGTAAAGTTAAACATCCAATCATTTAGTTCAACTCCATTAGGTTTTGGTCCTGCTAATCTGCCAATTTCTGATATTTCTCCAATAAGTGTTCTTGGTTGTTTACTATCTTTATTTAATCCGAGCATTCCACTTCTTCCAATGAACATCACATATCTCAACTTTCTAAAGTATACTATTTATATATCAAATTCATTACGTCAAAGTCAAGGCACTTACATTAAATCTATTTAAGCTAAAAATAAAAAGATTGTTAATTTTGTAAAACAAATATAGGCTTTGTGTGATTTATTCACCAAAACCGGTCCCCTGTAAGGGTTAGCAGCGAGAGCCGCAAGCTTGTCTTGCGGCATATAAAAAACATTTATAATGATTTAATCTTAAAGTTAAGAGCGTCAACTAAAATTACAATGACAAATAAAGAATCTTAATTTTATTATTTAACTGGTTTTCTCGGCATTTACATAATCTTAATTAAAATGGGTATAATTTACGGTAGGATAGCAGTAGGATTATGGTAGGATAAGGACATGAAAAAAAATACAGCAGAAAAGTTTTCAATAACATTAGTTCCGGAGCTTGCTTCCTATGTAAAAAAGAAAGCAAAACTTTTAAATGCCCCTATTAGCAAAGTTGTTTCTTTTGCATTAGCTTCTCAAAGAAAAAAGGAATCTCTCATTAAAAGAAAAGAAGCTTTAATTAATGCTTATAAAAAAATAGCTGAAAATTATGATGCAAACGAATTTCTAGAATTTGAAAAAGCTCAATTGGAGTTAAACAAAGAGCTTGATTAAAAAAAATATTGAAAAAGGGGATATTTGGCTAGTTAATTTAAACCCTTCCAGAAGGGGAGAATTAGGCAAAAATAATAGACCATGTATAGTTATTCAAGCCAATGAAGCAAATAAAATATTACCTACAATTGTAATTGTTCCATTGTCTTCAAAAAGACAGAAGTCTGAACTTGAAATTAAAATAATTCCAAACAAGAATAATAATTTAATAAAAGAAAGTTATGTGGTATGGTGGCATGTTTATACCGTTGATAAATTAAACCTTATAAAGAAAGTTGGAATTATTAATGAAGAGATACTGCACAAGGTTTCTGAAAACATTATTGACACATTAGGATTTTCTGAGGTTCTAAAGTAAACATTCGGAGAATCTGGGATAACGTTCGACAAAAGATTGTAAAGCCATAAAGGACAGATTTATATCCCAGAACTGGCTATTGCAGCTTAAGGTTTACACCTAGATATCTTACGCAGTTGACATAGCAAGATGATTTCTTACTGAGTCTCTAACGATATCCCATTTTTGTTGATACCAAGTAATGCCATCTTTAAACCTCCTTAATTCAAGTCTAATAAAAGCAACAAATGCACAAAATATG
>JACPSL010000036.1 GCA_016193285.1 Candidatus Melainabacteria bacterium | reverse complement strand
TCTTTATTTTCCAGTAATTCCTCAATATGGTTATTTCAAATGGCCTACAGAAAAATCTATTTTTCAGACCTAAAATGCTTTATTTGATCCCAATTCTGCATTCTACGAAAAAAATTAATTGTTAAGTTTTAAACTTGCGAAAATTTGAAAGATTGTAAAAAGATCTACTATACAATTTCTGGTATCTCAAATGATATTTGAGTTCCTTTTCCAACCTCACTATTAGCCCATATTTTACCTCCATGAGCTTCTATAATTTGGCGGGATAAATATAAACCTAATCCTGTACTGTTTGATGCTGAATTTGATTTGTGTGACAGCCAAAATCTTTCAAATAAGTTTGGCAATTCTTCTTTAGAAATTCCTATTCCAGTATCTTTAACTGTAATTGTTACATTATTATTTTCGTTTTTTATTGCAAGAATTTCTATGTGTCCACCATTAGGTGTATATTTAATTGCATTTGACAAAAGATTTACTAGTACTCTTTCAACTTCAAATGGATCACATACAAACTGGAATTCCAAATCTGAGGTTTTTAGACAAATTTCTTTTTCTTTTAACATAGGACTTACAGTACTAATAGCTTTTTCAATGATTTCTAAAATCTCAACTGGTTCTAAAAGTAATTTATATGCCTTTGTCTCATATTTAAAAACAGTAAGTAAATTTTTTACTAATCTTAAAGCATCTGAATTACTTTGATTTAACAGAGATAAAATTTGCTTTTGCTCTTTAGTTAAATTACCAAAATAACCTCCAAGAAGGTGTTGTATACTTGTCTCTGCTGCTAGTAGTGGTGTTTTTAAATCATGAGTAAGTGCACTAACAATATCTTCAAGCTGTCTTGTTGATGTAGTGTCTTTGTTCTCAACTGCCATTGAAAGATTTTTTTCTGTATCAGACATATTAAAAACTCCAACACATATACTTTACCTTATCTTTTTTACTCAGGAAAGATTTACATTTTACATAGTGTTAATATTGATTTGGTGTTTTATAATTAAGAAAATGATTCCCTACCACAAAGCTTTATCAACAGTTCTTGCTTGTGCAAATCCTCTTGGATTTAAAACTATAAAACTAGAGCAAGCAGGAGGTAGTGTTTTAACTAAAGATATTTTTACAACACATAACATTCCTTTTTTTGATAATTCTGCTGTTGATGGTTTTGGAGTAAGAACTTCAGATGTTAAAAATGCTTCAAATGAATCTCCTATTAAATTACAACTCACTGGAACTATAAAAGCAGGAGATGGGTTAAGAGCTGCAGTGACACCAGGTACAGCTGTAAAAATTCTTACTGGTGCTCCTATTCCAGCTGGTGTTGAAGCTGTAATAATGAAGGAATTTTGTTTCGAAGAAAAGAAATATATTTATGTAAAAAAATCAGCAAGCCGGTGGGAAAACATAAGAAGAGAAGGAGAAGAATTTCACTTAAATGATTGTGTAATAGAAAAAGGAACTTATATAAGCCCGCCAGTAATTGGTTTGTTAGCTACATTAGGTTATAAAAAGTGTTGTGTATATTTAAAGCCAAGAGTATCAATTATAGTTACAGGTAGTGAATTAATTAAAGTAGGTAAAAAATTAACATTTGGAAAAATATATGAATCAAATTCATATGCCTTAGTAGCTGCATTAAATGAAATTGGCATAAAAAAATATTCTGTGGTTTGTGTAAAAGATGACAAAAAAATAATTAAAAAACAAATTAAAAAAGCACTTAAAAACTCAGATGTGATTATTTCTGTTGGAGGTATTTCAACTGGTGATTATGACTTTGTAAAAGAGATTTTTAATTCTCTGGGAGTAAAAACACTTTTTACAAAGGTAGCAATGAAACCTGCAAAGCCAAATTATTTTGGAAGTTTTAAAAGGAAACTTGTTTTTGGATTACCAGGTAACCCTGTGTCAGCACTTGTTTCTTTTCATCAATTTATTAAACCTGCTTTGTTAAAAATAATGGGTGCAAAATCTATAACTCCATTTCAAGCAAAAGCAATTTTATCTGAAAACTTAACAAAGAAACCTGGACGGCTTGAATTTGTACGTGGAATACTAGAGCAAAAAAATGGTGACTTGTTAGTTAGACCTACACAAGGACAAGGTTCTCATATGCTTGGTGGAATTGCAAATGCTAATTGTTTAATTTATTTCCCAGAAGAACAAAAGTTAATATTAAAAGGGGAAAAGGTTGACATAGATCTTTTAAGCTGGAACTAAGTTAAAAAATTTTATATGGAAATAATTGGTACAAACCTTGTTTATTTAGTCTCACTAGTTTTTTTGGTAGCAGCATTATATTCATCTGTAGGACATGGTGGAGCATCAGGATATCTTGCAATACTTGCATTTACATCATTTTCATCACACGAAATGTCTACAACAGCATTAATATTAAATGTTATTGTTTCTGGCATTGCATTTTTTTCTTACTTTCGCGCAGGACACTTTTCTTTTAAATTAATTCTTCCTTTTTTAATAGGTTCTATACCTTTATCATATCTTGGAGGAACTATACACATAACTCAAAAAATATATTTCTTACTTTTATCAATTGTTCTTATTATTGCAGCTATTAGAATGGCACTGCCCTTGTCACAAAAACTAAAAGAAGAAACCTCTCCAAACTTCTATACAGCATTATTTTCAGGTGGAATAATTGGTTTAGTTTCAGGAATAGTTGGAATAGGTGGTGGAATATTTTTAAGTCCACTTATGATATTTATGAATTGGGCAAGTCCAAAAAATGCTAGTGCAGCATCTGCATTTTTTATACTTGTTAATTCAATCAGTGGGCTATTAGGAAGATTATCATCTGGAATAATGGATATTGGATCACTTATACCTCTTATAATAGCTGCATCAGTTGGAGGGTTAGTAGGTGCTTATCTTGGTGCAAATACTTTTTCATCCCTAACTCTTAGAAGATGCCTTGCTTTTACACTTTTAATAGCTGCACTTAAATCAGGGTTTAAGTAGAGGCGAGGTAACCTCGCCTCTACAAAATTGCCTATACAATATTTATATGCAATCATTCATAAGTATGATTTATAAACATGAAAGATAAATTTTTACTCAAAAGTAATGTTTCCATGTTAACGAATTGATATTATTTAAGAGCAGCCTTTATGAAAAATCAAAATGTCAAAATAGTTAGATTTATATTTTTATTTTGTGTACTTTTTTCTTTCTCAGTCAGTTCTTATGCAAATGATAAACAAGCAAGTCTTTTTATCTCAAAGTGTTCAGGATGTCATTCAATTGATGATGAGTCAGAGGGATTGGATTTAATTAAATCTGCATCATTACCGTATGGAGAATTAATTAAAGCAATAAAAAGAATGGAAGAAAATGTTGGTCCTATGGAAGAATCTGAAATTAAGAGTCATGCAGATTTTGTAAAATCTAAGAATGCAAAAGAACGTATAAAGCAAGAACTTAAAAAAGAATCACAATCTACTGAAGCTCCATCAGATACTCTAACTGAAGGAGAATTAGATCCTCAAAACATTGAAGCTGGGAAAAAATTATTCTTTGGGCAAAAATCTTTTAAAAATAATGGATTGTCATGTATATCCTGTCATAGTAGTAGTGATCATACTTTACTTGGTGGAGGTAAGCTTGGCCCACGCCTGGAAGGTTTATTTAAAAAGTATAGTAAAAATAGTCTTATTACTGCTATTGAAAATGCTAGCTGGAAAATAATGAAAGCTGTTTATAAAGATCATCCTATTACTAAACAAGAATCTGTACATTTAGTTGCATATCTTGAATCTTTAGAAGAAAACAAAACAAAAGAATCAAATTGGCTTTTTCATACAATTGGATTAGTTGGATGTTTGTTTTTATTTGGGCTACTAGCATTTTTTTATAGAAAAAGATTAACTGATGTACATAAGGAAATAAGGAGACACTAAATGTCATGGATTAAAGATATTGTAAATCCGCAAGAACGTTCATGGGAAGAGTTTTATAGAAACAGATGGGCTCATGACAAAGTTGTTAGAAGTACACATGGTGTAAATTGTACAGGTTCATGTAGTTGGAATATTTATGTAAAAGATGGAATTGTTGCATGGGAATTACAAGCATTAGATTATCCAAAATTAGGAAAAGATATTCCACCTTATGAACCACGTGGTTGCCAACGTGGGATTTCTTATTCGTGGTATATCTATAGTCCTCTTCGGGTAAAGTATCCATATATAAGAGGGACATTACTTGATTTATGGAGAGAAGCTAAAAATAAATTTAATGGTGACACTGTACTTGCCTGGAAGTCAATTCAAGAGAATGAAGAGTTAAGAAAAAAATATGGGCAAGCTCGCGGCAAAGGTGGATTTAGAAGATTCTCATGGAATGAAGCTTATGAAATTATTGCAGCTAGTAATATTTATACAATTGGGAAATATGGTTCAGATAGAATCATTGGCTTTTCTCCAATTCCTGCAATGTCAATGATAAGTTATGCAGCAGGTTCAAGATTTTTACAACTAATGGGTGGTGTTAGTATGAGCTTTTATGACTGGTACTGCGACCTGCCACCAGCATCTCCAGAAGTATGGGGAGAACAAACAGATGTTGCTGAAAGTGCTGATTGGTATCATTCAAAATTTATTGCTGTAGTTGGTTCAAATGTTCTTATGACAAGAACTCCTGATGCACACTTTTTAGTTGAAGCTAGGCATAATGGATCTAAAGTAGTAGTATTTTCACCTGATTTTAGCCAAACATGTAAATCTGCTGATGAGTGGATTCCATTACATCAGGGACAAGATAGTGCTTTTTGGATGAGTGCAGGACATGTGATTTTAAAAGAATTTTTTTATGAAAGAAAGGTTAATTATTTTGAAGAATATGTAAAAAATAATACTGATGCACCATTTTTAGTTACCGTAGAAAAAAATTCTGATGGTAAATGGGTTCCAGGTAAATTACTCCGTGCTTCACAAATTGAGCAGACAAAAAATGAAGAAAATGCAGAGTGGAAAACATTTGTTTTCGATAAAAAATCAAACTCTATTAAACTTCCAACTGGAACAATAGGTTACAGGTGGCAAAAAGAAAAAGGTAAATGGAATTTAAAAGACGATATTGAACCTCTTTTAAGTTTTATAGACAATCATGACAGAGTTTTACAAATTAAACTTTCTGATTTCTCGGAAAGTACAAATGATAAATATCTTTTACGTAGTATTCCAACAAAAAGAATTGAAACTACTGATGGTAATGAAGAAGTATATGTAACAACTATCTTTGATTTACTTATGGCCCAATATGGAGTAAGTAGAGGGCTAGAAGGTGAATATCCAGCTTCACATGAAGATGAGCTGCCATATACACCAGCATGGCAAGAAAAATTTACTGGTATAAAAGCAAATGTAGTAATTAATTTTGCAAGAGAGTGGGCAAGAACTGCAGAGACTTCCTATGGCAAGTGCTCAGTTATCATTGGAGCCGGGGTAAATCATTGGTATCATAACAATCTCATTTACCGTGCTCCAATTACAGTGCTTATGTTAACTGGATGTGTAGGTGTAAATGGAGGTGGACTAAATCACTATGTTGGACAAGAAAAATTAGCTCCAATGTCAGCTTGGGCTCCACTTGCATTTGGAACAGACTGGGGTGCACCACCCAGATTACAAAACACACCTTCTTTTCATTATGTTCACACTGACCAGTGGAGATATGATAAACCCTTCCATGAAATTTGTTCTGTTTCAGGCAAAAAACATCCAATGTCTTATGGGCATACAATAGACAAAAACATTCAGGCCGTAAGATGTGGATGGCTACCATTTTATCCACAATTTAATAAAAGTAATTTAGAACTAGCAAATGAAGCTATTAATCAAGGAGCAAAATCTGATGAAGAAATAGTTAAATATATTGTAAACAAATTAAAAAACAAAGAACTAAAATTTGCAATTGAAGATCCAGATTCCCCTTGTAATTTTCCAAGAGTGTTTTACATTTGGCGGGGAAATGCTTTAATGTCCTCTGCAAAAGGACATGAATACTTTTTAAAGCATTATCTTGGTACACATACAAATGCAATTGCAGATGAAATAAGCAAAGATGATGTTAAAGAAGTTACTTGGCATGATAAGTTACCACTTGGAAAAATGGATTTAATTGTTGATCTTAATTTTAGGATGGATACATCAGCCCTTTATTCAGATATTATTCTTCCTACAGCAACGTATTATGAAAAAAATGATTTAAACACTACTGACATGCATACTTTTATTCACCCACTTCAAGCTGCTGTACCACCTTCTTGGGAATCAAAAAGCGATTGGGAAATCTTTAAAGGAATTACAAAAGAAACTTCTGAACTTGCAGGAAAACATTTCCCAAAACCAATTAAAGATATTATTGTTACACCAATTATGCATGATACTCCTGGAGAAATTTCTCAAAGTTTTGTTAAAGACTGGTCTTATGGAGAATGTGAAGCTATTCCAGGAAAAACAATGCCAAATATAAAAGTAGTGGAAAGAGATTTAGGAAATTTATATAACAAATTTATCTCTCTTGGATATGGAATAAAAAACAATGGACTTTCAATGCATGGCATTCAAATTGATGTTAAAGATATATATGAAGACAGGCTTAAAGATCTTCCTATTGAAAAATGGAATGGAGTTGAATATATTTCCTTAAAAAAAGATATAGATGCATGTAACTATATTTTAGCTTTTGCAGCAGAAACTAATGGTGAACTTGCATACAGGGCATTTGAAGCAGAATCAAAAAAGACAGGATTAGATTTAACTCATCTTGCAAAAGATACTAGAGGAGTCAGGGTTAACTTTCAAGATATCATTAGTGCCCCTACTAGAATTCTTACAACACCATTTTGGTCAGGAAATATAAACAATAATAGAACTTATTCTTCATACGTACTTAATGTAGAAGAAAGAATTCCATGGAGAACATTAACTGGAAGACAACATTTTTATTTAGATCATGAAGCATATATAGCTTTTGGTGAACATCTTCCAACTCATAAACCAAGAATAGATGCAATGACATACGGTGATATTGCAAAAACAAGTAATGAAGGAAGTAATAGCATTATTTTAAATTATTTAACTCCGCACGGGAAATGGGGAATACATTCAACATTTGGAGATACTCTTCGCATGAAGACTTTATCAAGAGGAGTTGAACCGCTTTGGATAAATGATAAGGATGCAGATTTAATTGGTGTAGAAGATAATGACTGGGTTGAAGTCTTTAATGACAATGGTGTTGTGTGTACACGAGCATGTGTAAGTTCAAGACTTCCAAGAGGTATTTGTATGATTTATCACTCACCAGAAAGAACTCTCTCAGTTCCAAAATCACCAACATATGGAATGAAAAGAGCAGGTGGCCACAATAGTTTAACCCGTATAAGACTAAAACCAATTTTTATGGTTGGAGGTTATGCTCAGTTTAGTTATGCTTTTAACTATTGGGGGCCTCCAGGTGTTAATAGAGAAACTCATGTAATTGTTAAAAAGCTTAAGGAGGTCAAATTTTAATGCTTCATTTTCAACTTACTTGCAAGTGTAGGATTTGTCCAATTTATTTGGCAAATCCGATCAAGCTACTTGGATTTGTCACGGGAAGTTTCAGCTTGTCTGAAACTATATTATAAAGAATGACGGATGTAAGAGCACAAGTAGGAGTAGTATTTCACTTAGATAAATGTATAGGTTGTCACACATGTAGTGTCTCCTGTAAAAATATCTGGACTGATCGTGAAGGTACAGAATATATGTGGTGGAATAATGTAGAAACCAAGCCAGGAACAGGTTTCCCTATTAAATGGGAAGATCAAGAAAAGTACAATGGTGGATGGGAATTAGTTAAAGATAAACTTAAACTAAAAAAAACAGATAACAAATTACAAAGTTTATTACAGTTATTTTATGATCCAAATATGCCTGGTCTTGATGATTATTACGAACCGTGGACATATAAATATGAAGATTTATTTAATGCACCTTTAAGTGATGATCAACCAACTGCAATTCCAATATCAAAAATAACAGGAGAACAAGTAGAGATTAAAGCTGGGCCAAACTGGGATGATGATCTTGGTGGCTCAAACCTTTATGCAAAAAATGATCCTAATCTTCAAAGTTTATCTCAGGATGAACGAGACTTAATGATGGAAATTGAAAATATTTCAATGATGTATCTCCCAAGAATTTGTAATCATTGTGTGAACCCCTCTTGTGTAGCAGCTTGTCCATCAGGAGCACTTTATAAAAGAGGAGAAGATGGTATTGTACTTGTTAATCAGAATAAATGCAGAGGCTGGCGTGCTTGTATTGTAGCTTGCCCATACAAAAAAATGTATTATAACTGGAAAACAGGAAAAGCTGAAAAATGCATATTATGCTATCCAAGACTTGAAACAGGGCAGCCTCCTTCATGTTTCCAATCATGTGTTGGGCGAATAAGATATTTAGGAGTTTTACTTTATGACGCAGAACAAATACAAGAAGCAATGAAAGTTCCAGAACATAGCTTAGTTGAGTCTCAAAGAAAAATAATCTTAAATCCATATGATCCAAAGATTATAGAAGCTGCTAAAGCAAATGGAATAAGTGACAATTTCCTTGATGCTGCTTGTAATTCGCCTGTCTATAAATATGTTGTTGAATGGAAATTAGCTCTACCATTACATCCAGAGTATAGAACATCACCAATGCTTTTTTATGTCCCTCCATTACTTCCTGTTTTAGGAAAAGTTGTAAACAGATTATATGATCATTCAGCCAAAGAATTTTTTACAAGCTTAGAACATGCAAGACTTTCCATAAAATATCTTGCAAAATTATTTAGTGCAGGAAATGAAGAAATTATTACTTATGCATTAAAGAAAATGATGGCTGTACGTTATTTTAAAAGGATGCAGCAGTTAGGAGATCTAGATAACGGTAAAGTGTATGAAATAATGAGAGAAGCATATCTTACTGAAAATGAAGCTGAAGAAATATATAAAATAACTTCTCTTGCAACTGTAAACGAAAGATTTGTCTTACCACCAATTCAAAGAGAAGAAGCAATGGTTACTAAAGAACCAGAAGTTTGTAAGGGCTGCACAGGATATGGAGAGATAAAAGAGCCAAGGAGAGGATTTTAATGAATCAAAAAAATAACTTTTACTCACTTGCAGAACTCTTGGAATATCCACAAGATGGTTTTTGTAACTTACTAAATAGTTGTGAAACTATGTTAAATAATTTTGATAACGAGGTTAAAGAAATTAAAAATCTATTTAATAAATTTTCATCTTTTGTAAAAGAAAATTCAAAAGAAAAATTACAAGAGCTTTATGTAAAAACTTTTGAATTAAATCCTGCTTGTACTCCTTATATTGGAGTTCATATATTTGGTGAAGATGGTTATAAAAGAGGTACTCTCATGACACGTTTAAAGCAAGCATATAAAGAAAATAATTTAAACAACAACAGTGAATTGCCAGATCATATTTCACAAATCTTAAAACTTGCTTCCAGTCTTAATGATAAAGATAAGTATAATACCCTTCTTGCTGAATGTGTAATTCATCCAATCAATTTAATGTTAAAGGAGCTTGAAAACAAAAATAACAATTCAAATCCATATAAATATTTACTCACGGCTATAAAAAAAATTGCAGAGTTAAGTATAGTAAAGGAGTTAAGACATGCATGACTTCTTTCTTTTAATTGGACTTCCATACATAGCATTATTTTCTGTAATTTTTGTATCTATCTATAGATTTAACTCAAACAAATTTGGTTTTTCATCTTTATCATCACAATTTTTAGAAAAAGAAAAACTACTTTGGGGTTCAGTTCCTTGGCATCTTGGTATTGGATTAATTATTTTATGGCATGGAGTTGCTTTTTTTGCACCAAAATTCTTACAGTCACTAGTTGCAGATATTAGAATACTTTATACCTTTGAAAGTATGGGACTAATTGCAGCACTATTTGCTTTTTTAGGTTTAGTAATCCTTTTTATCAGGCGATTAAGGGATCCAAGAATTCAAGCAGTTACTTCAACAATGGATCTTATAGTTTTGCTACTTTTAACTGTTCAAGTATTTCTTGGAATTTTAACTGCTACCTTATATAAATGGGGAGCTTCATGGTCACCAGGAACAGTTAGTCCTTATGTGTTAAGTATTTTATTCTTCAATCCTGATATTTCATATGTCAAGGATATGCCTTTTGTCATTAAATCCCACATTGTTTTAGCTTGGCTAATAATACTCCTGATTCCTTTTACAAGGCTTGTTCACATGTTTTCATTACCACTTGAGTACTTATACAGATTACCTCAAGTAGTGATTTGGAATTTTAGAGAGCCTAAGAAAGCAGTAGTGATTGCTAAAACTCAAGCTGAAACAAGAAGACGTTTTTTAAAAGCTATTTTAAGTATTACTCTGGGAATGGTACTTCTAGCTATTGGCATTATAGACAAAGTAATTCCATTTTTTATGGGGCCATCTTTATCAAGAAAAGAAAAAGCTGAGCTATTAAAAAAGAGGTTAGAAAAAATAAAAGCAGCAGCTTATCAAAAAGAACTTGAACATGAGCGATTAACTAAGGATTTTATTTTTATTGCGGATTTAAAAAGTTTAAAGAATGATCAAGGCATATATTTTATTGACTATGAAATGAAGCCTGGGCTTGCTTTTAAGGGAGAAGACGGACTGCCTATGCTTTACTCTGCAAAATGCCCCCATTTAGGTTGCACAATTATAAGTAAAGCTGAAGGTGGAAAGCTCCTTTGTCCTTGTCATATCTCACATTTTGATATTAAAACAGGAAATGTAATTGACGGTCCTGCCCTAAAACCACTTTCACAAATTAAATATGTCTTAAAAGATTCAAGCAATAAAATTGTAACTAACGTAGATAAAATAAATAAAACAAAATTCAGTGAGTATAAGGTTTATATTCCAAGGAATGAATTTTCATGAATGTTTTAATTCAAATTTCTAACTTTATACAAGAAAGATTTCCCCTGGAAAAAATGAATTTACAGTCAATGCTTATGAAGAAGGAGGTCCCTAATCATAAAATGAAATGGGCATACTATCTTGGTGGCCTAACACTTTTACTTTTTATCATCCAGCTTATTACAGGACTTCTTTTACTTTTTTACTACCAGCCAACAATAGAAGAAGCATATGATTCTGTAAAATTTATTTCTGATAAAGTACCTGGTGGAGCAGTTATAAGAAATCTTCATTCTTGGAGTAGTTCAATAATGGTACTTGCTGCAATTATACATTTATTAACTACCTTTGCAATGAAAGCATTTGAAAAACCTAGAGAAGTTACATGGTGGAGTGGGGTATTTCTTTTATTTACTACTTTTATATTTGCATTTACTGGCTATCTACTACCATGGCATCAGCTTTCAGTAAATGCTACAAAAGTTGGCTTACAGTTTATAGGTGCAGTTAGTCCATATTTACCTGGTACTTTTTCAGAATTACCTAATAAGTTAATTGAATTAATTCAAGGAGGACAAACAGTAGGACAAGAAACATTAAGCAGGTTTTTTTCAATTCATGTTGTTGTTCTTCCATTACTCATATTTGGAATTTTAGGAGTTCATTTACTTTCAGTTCAATTACAAGGAATGAGTAAAGGGGTAGATGGAAGCGTTGAAAGTTCTGAAAAGTTTTTTCCTAATTTCTTAATTAAAGATTTTAGCTTATGGACTGTTACTTTTTTTATTTTATTTGTACTTGCTATTACAATTCCTTTTGAATCATTTTTTGCTTATCCATTTATGGAGCCGTATAATCCCTCGGGTTCAACACCTGAAGGAATTAAACCAGAATGGTATTTTTTCTTCGTATATTACCCAATGGAGCTGTTACCTTTTTGGATAATTATACTTGCCCTTACTACTATAGTTATTGTGTTATTTCTTGTTCCAAAAATATTTGCTGGAACAAGTAGAAAGATGCTTACTTTTCTTTCAATATTAGCTTTTTCTTATTTTGTAATTATGACAATATTTGGCGATATGATTTTTCATTTAATAAAAGGAGATGGGTAAAAACGTGAAGCTTGTCTTTCTTTTAGTCTCTTTCCTGCTTTTTGTTTTAGCTACACCTTTGTTACAAGCACATGCTTATTCTGAGTTTTATGAATACTCTCTTAAGACATCTGGCAGGAATATAAACTGTGCTTTATGCCATACAAACAGTGACGGTCCTGATGGGAATGGCCCTGGTCAAATTGGATCACTAAATAAAGAAGAACTTAAAAAATTAATGGAAGCAAGAACTGCTTTTGAACCACACCAAAAAGTTAATAGTCCTATTTTAAATGAATTTGGAAATAAATTAATTTATATTTTAGGCAAGAAAGGATTTGTAAAACTTAAAAGCCATCCTGAGAATTTAGCAAAAGAAATAGGAAACGAGTTAGATATAGATAACGACGGTATTCCCGATAGCGAAGAATACCTCGACGGGACGCTTGCAACTAGCAAAGAAGATGGACATCCAGTAAAACTTTTCATTGCTAATATAAAAAAGAATCTCTATCATATAATCCTTGCTTTCTTTTCAATAGGTTTATTATTTTATGGTTTTGCACAATGGCTCATAGGAGTGCATAACCAAGCTATTTTAGATGAATTAGGAGAAGATATAAAAGAGTAAAATGATTGACTTTAGTTTAACTGATGAACAAAAAGAACTTCAAAGATTAGCTAGAGAATTCTCAGTCAAAGAAATTCAACCACATGCTGAAGAGCATGATAAAACTGGTAAATTTCCTATGGAAATTGCTAAAAGAGCTTTTGAAGTTGGATTAATGAATCTCAATATACCACTTGAATATAATGGTCCAGGACTTAAAGCTTTAGATGAGGTAATTATTACAGAAGAACTTTCCTGGGGTTGTTCAGGCATTACAACTGCATTTGCTGTAAATCATTTAGCAACTGCACCTGTAATAATTGCTGGAAGTGAAGATCAAAAGAAAAAATATTTAAGTATGATGACAAAAGAATTAACTTTTGCATCTTATGCAGTAACTGAACCACAAGCTGGATCTGATGTTAGTGGTATTCAAACTACAGCAAAACTTATTGGGAGTGAATATATTATTAACGGTTCAAAACAATGGATTACAGGAGCAAGTGTTGCAAAATGGTTTTATGTTTTAGCAAAAACTGACATGTCTAAAGGACACAAAGGGGTAAGTGCTTTTATAGTAGATGCAGATACTACTGGTATTAAAATTGGTAAAAAAGAAGACATGATGGGGCAAAGAGCTTCTGCTACCCATGCTATTACTTTTGAAGATGTTAAAGTACCTAAGTTTAATCTTTTAGGACAAGAAGGTGATGGTTTTAAGATTGCAATGAAAGCTTTTGATTATACAAGGCCTGGAATTGCAGCAAATGCTGTTGGTGTTGCCAGAAGAGCTATGGAACACGCAATAGAATACTCAAAAACAAGAATCTCATTTGGGGTACCTATTGCAATGCATGAAGGTATTAATTTTCTCATAGCAGACATGGCTTCTGAGATTGAAGCTGCAAGGCTACTTACATGGCAAGCAGCATGGGCACATGACAATAATATTAGAAATACAAAGTTAGCATCTTTTGCAAAAAGATTTGCTGCAGATACTGTTATGAAAGTTACAACTGATGCAGTACAAATCCTTGGTGGTTACGGATACTCAAACGAATATCCTGTTAGTAAACTTATGAGGGATGCAAAAATATTTCAAATCTATGAAGGTACTTCTCAAATACAAAGACTCATTATTGCTAAAGAAATATTTTTAAGGTAATTTTCGCCAGTTCGCCAGTTCGTTCTCTACTAAGTTTGGCTCAAGTAGCTTCAGCAACCAAGTCTTTTTCTTCTTCAATTTTCACCTTGTCATGAATAATTTTTGTAGTCCCGTCAAGGTTATATAGTTCTGGATTATCTAATCTAAACTTTCTTCCAAGCAAAACTTACTTTTTTCACCTAGTTCAAAATTAACTTCTAGCTAGCTCGCACAAGCTCTGAGAACAGTATTATACTGGTGAATACTTTTTTCTTTTAATTCTGTCATATAAGCTGCATCTCTAGCCTGTGCAAACAAATTATCTAAACGATCATCAACAGGAAAATGTTTCCAACATTCTTCCACAACAGTGCTGCTTATTTTTCCTTCTCTGCAAGCAGACATAATGGATTCCCAGTTAATTATTCCTTCTTCAGCAGCTTCGACTGCATCTACCATTGTAATAACCGCATCATCTATTGGAGTACCTACTGTATCCTCCTGTGGGATTTTCCCTTGTAAAAGTTCTACTACCTTTGGTGTTTTTGCTATGTCAAAAGTAACTTTCATTAAATCATCATTTCTTTCTACTACTTGATTAGATGTATTTTCTGTATCTTGAGCAACTTCTACTACTTTTGGAACAAACTTTAGTATAACTGCCTGTTATTCTTCATTATTAACCAGCGAGAGAGGTTCGTTCTCTGAGCTTTCTATAATCAGCGGGCCACCCTGTTCTTTGACCCAACAATTCCATTCTTAGAGCCTGATAAATTATCCAATCAGGTACGTCAATTTCTTCTGCAGTTCTTTTAATTTCTGTTTTAATATCTGCACGATCAGCTATTTCAGGAATCACATCACCCGGGTAATTTTCTTGAATCAGCCTTACAATACCAGGATCACTTTGTTGCAATCCACCTTGAAATTCTATCTCATATTTAAGAGCTTCTTTCAACTGATCCGGGTTTACTCCACTTGTTTTTGCTAGTTCAACCAGATTAAAATCAACTTTCATACTTTCTCCATTCTTTCTTTCTATTTCATCTCTCTTATTTTTTGCATATTCAACAAAGCTAAGTATAACTGGTTCTTCTTCTTCTTCAACTTGTGTTGCAGTATGTTGTTCATGAATTGATATATCTTCACGAACCTCCTTCTGTATTTCTTGTTGATTACTTTCAACTTTCTTAAATAAATTTAATATTGGATGTCGTATACACCAGCTTGCAATTGTCGGATGTAATCTTTCTAATATTCCTTCCCACTTGAATACTTTTTCAGATAGCTCATGAAGCCCTACAAGTTCAAGTAAACTAGATGTCCACGAAAGTCCTGGTATCACTATTTGAAATACTTTTGCGCTTTTTTCTTGTGTAGCTCTTAGTGTTTTATCAACTTTTGCAGCAGCTCCTTCTAAATCTGGATTTAAAGGTTCTAAATCTCCACCATATTCTGAACCATCTTCTTCTTTAGATTTCTTTTTCTTTAATTCCCCAAATCTACAAGCCCATGTTCCATATGAAAACTTTCCAAATGCATTGATGCTTCTTTGTAACCCTTCACCTAATTCTCCCCCAAATAGTTTCACAGTATCTAATCCTCTTGCAATAACATTTGGAATAAAAAGTACTGCATCAAGAAACTCCATTTTTTCTTTAACGCCAGTTTGTTCTTGGTCTACTTTGGCTGGCAATTGTTCACTGCTGTTATTAAACTTTCTTGACAAAAGTTTTTCTAGGTTCATAGAACCAAATATCTGATTTTGATTAAACATTCCTGTTGAATAAACTTTTGCTGATTTGTCAAAGAAGTTATCATCTCCTGTAATTGCTCCCCATAACATTCCAGATGCTCCACCACCATAAAGTGCACTAACTACTGTTCCCATCCCAACTCTAAAATGCTCATTTAAGTTGTATGCTTCTTTTACAAGTGGTGTAGCTTTATTGCCACCTAAAGTTTTTCTATCAGGAGTAAAAGGTCTAAGAGAGGTATAAACAATTGACCAACACACCCCATAAAATGCTTTTGCTAATTTTTGAAATCTTTCACTAAATAAACCAATAATTTGTAGGGGAAGATGCAAACTCCAAATAGATTTTGTAGTATTTAAAATAAGACCATTTGTTTTTATAAAAAGATTTGAATAGCCTTTTTGCTTAGCCTCTTCTGGATTAAATTTTCCATTCATCCACTTGAAGAAGTCATTGAATCCTGGGTGAACTAAGTTGACTGCAAGATTAGAATTATTATTTATCGGGTTAACCCTTGTTGCCATACTTGCTTCCTACCCAGGTTAAGAAGCTTATTATCCGTATAACAATTTCATGAAAATAAATTT
This sequence comes from Candidatus Melainabacteria bacterium, assembly GCA_016193285.1. Taxonomy (NCBI): domain Bacteria; kingdom Bacillati; phylum Candidatus Melainabacteria; species Candidatus Melainabacteria bacterium. The sequence goes on along the minus strand of JACPSL010000036.1, from coordinate 54,557 downwards.
TTTCTAAGATTGGACGTAATGAATAGTTAAGGAGCACCAAGGGCTACGTTATTCTCTGAACAAATAGGGGTCAGATCCATGGATCTGACCCCTATGCTATTACTAAAACTTTCTTGTCATCTCCCAATAAAAATAATTTCCTCTTCTTCCTTGATATGTAGTTTTTACAACATCCTTACCAATTACATGTCCAAAGTAAAAAGTAAAATTTAAAAACTTAGTAATTTCATAATCTAAACTTAAATCAAGTAAGTTTATAAAATCACTTTTTTCTCCACTTGGTAATCCACCGTATCCAAAAACACTATTTCTAAATGCTCCCCCACCAAAATACCAAAGATCCTTTGGCTTATTTAAATCAATTTTATGAAAATCAATACGAGTAGTAATTTTTTTTCTTGGATTAAAAACAAGCTGAATAAACTTATCATCTGTATTCATTAAATTAAAAATTGGAGTTCGTGCATAGGTTCTTGGTGTAGGAAGTAACTGAAAAAAAGTATTATGTGTTCCATTTGTTGGATTATTATCGCCAGAAGTAATTGTCCATCCAGCTCTTAGCCAAGGATTCCATGGTAACTTAGGAGGTTTAAAACCACCTTCAGCATCCCATGCATATGCTCTGTGTTTTTGTACTCCCCAGTCCCCACCCTGAAGAGCTCCCCAACTAAGTAAATCAAAAGGACCAAACTTCCGTATATAATGTCCACCTAATGTATGGATATAAAGATCCTGATCATCTAAAGTTCTTACAGGTATTGGACGATTATCAACTTTGAGCACATCATTGCGAGCATCATTATAAAAAATATAATAAAGTCTTCCTTCTGATTTTTCAGACTTATCTTTTTTAGTTAAACCAGTGTACAAAACTCTAACTTTAGGAATATCCTTATGTCCTTGTAAATCAAATATACCTTGAGTTGGAAAAGCTCCAAAAACTGTGGCATTTAAATTAGGATTATCAAATTTTGTTTCAAAGCCATCAAAACTTCTTTGTATGTGAGTAAATCCAAAATTCCCAATTAATCTTTCGTTTATCCGATTTTTCTTAAGCCAATCTAAAGTTTTATCACTGACTTGAACTTCACTGCCATCTCCAAATTCAAACCTGCCAAGCTTTAAGCTAGTATGCTTTTCTGGTATACCTTTAAATTTTACATATGCTTGTTTAAGAAATATATTTGTAAAATTACCCTGGTTTATTCCTCTGTAAATAGCACCTTGTCCTAGAGGACCAAAAGGTGGAAGTCCTGCTGCATTGTTTGGAAGAGCTATAAAATAAGGGATAGAAAACTCAAGAGCAGTATCAGTATATTTTTTTTCATTTAGTGCTTTAATCCTAAATAAATTTCCATTGAAGACATATTTATTATTTCCCCCACTTGTTAATTTCCCAGGATCAAAATAATCCCAATCTTCAATACGACTCCTCCAAGAACCACTCAAAATCCAGCCTTCAGAATTTTTTTGAGTATCTTTATTAACAGCTTGAGTTTGAGCATTAACTTTAGTTGCACTGAATAACCAAAAGATTAAAACAATTATAATAAGTCTTTTCATCTTGTTATATTATAAACAAACAGAGGGCAGATATATAGATCTGACCCTTGTTCTATGTTACGTTAGATAGGCAGCAACATAAATTGTATATTGATTTAACAAATGAACATTGCTTAATTGCAAATTCAGCAAAAGATTTTGCTAGAAGAGAAATCTATCCAAAAATAAAAGAATATGATGAAAACGAAAGTCTAGATCTAAACATAATTAAAAAAATGGGAGCTGCTGGTTTCCTAGGTATATGCATCCCACAAGAATATAATGGACAAGGATTAGATTATATTTCTCTTGGACTTGTTTGTCTTGAGTTTGAAAAAATAGATACTTCTTGTCGTTTTATTTTAACAGCTCATTTAGCACTTAATTCAATTCCACTTCTTATATGGGGAAATGAAAATCAAAAAAGAAAATATCTTATCCCACAAGTAAAAGGTGACAAGATTGCTACCTTTGCAATGGCTGAACCAAATGCAGGTTCTGACATAAATGGTATTCAAATGAGGGCAGAATATAAAAATAATTTTTATATTTTAAATGGAGAAAAAACCTGGATAACACTTGCTAATGTTGCTCATCATTTTTTAATTTTTGCAAAAATAAATAAAGGAATATCAGCTTTTATTGTAGAAAGAAATTTTCCTGGAGTAACAACAAGCACAATTTATGGAAAACTTGGTATAAGAGCTTTAAATACAGGCAGCATTTCATTGCAAGATGTAAAAGTACCTAAGGAAAATTTATTAGGAGAAGAAGGAGAAGGACTTAAAGTTGCAATGAGTGCACTTAATAATGGTTTGTATACAATTGGCTCTGGTTCAGTTGGAATAATTGAAGCATGTTTAGAAGCTAGCATCAAATATGCACACGAGAGGGAAACTTTTGGAAAAGAAATTGGAAGACATGAACTTGTGAAGCAAATGATTGCAAAAATGGTAGCAGCCAGGGATATTGGACGACTACTTATTTACAATACTGGATATCTTAAAAACACAGGAAAAGCAAACACAAGAGAATCATTTTTAACAAAATGGATTAACAGTAACAATGCATTTGAATCAGCTAATGATGCTCTTCAAATTTTAGGAGCTTATGGTTACTGTAATGAGTTTGATATTGAAAGATACTTTCGAAATGCAAGAGGAGCTCTTATTTATGGACTTACAAGAGAGATCCACACATTAATTCAAGCTGAGTATATTTTAGGATATAGAACAAACCAATTAATCTAAACTAACCCAAACACTTTTGACCTGAGTATAAAGGTCTAAAGCATCTTTCCCGCATTCACGGCCATATCCGCTTTGTTTACAGCCACCAAATGGTGAAGCTACATCAAAAGCACAGTAACAATTTATCCAAACAGTTCCTGCTTTTAATGCATTAGCTACTTTGTGAGCTTTTTTAATGTCCTGAGTCCATAAGCCTGCTGCAAGACCATACACAGTGTCATTTCCTTGAGATACTACATCATCTATATTTTCAAATGGAATTGCACAAATTACAGGACCAAAAATTTCTTCCCTGGCAACTCTCATTTTGTTATTAGTATTAGAAAAAATTGTTGGCTCAACAAAATATCCTTTTTCTAGTCCAGGACCTTTTGCTTTATTACCTCCATATGCTACTTTTGCTCCTTCTTTTTTACCAATCTCAAAGTAATTTGTAACTTTTTCAAATTGTTCTTTACTTACAATAGCACCCATGTCTACTTCAGGATCTAAGCCAGGTCCAACCTTCATCTTACTAACAATATCAGTAAGCTTGTCTACAAACTTTTCATATACTGGTTTTTCTATAAAAAGTCTTGAACCAGCACAACACACTTGACCTTGATTAAAAAACACACCACCAAAAGCTCCTTGAACAGCTTTGTCTATATCAGCATCACTAAAAACAATATTTGGTGATTTACCACCAAGCTCAAGTGAAACTTTTTTTAAGTTTCCTGCTGAAGCTTTTACAATCTCACGGCCTGTTGAAGTTTCTCCAGTAAATGCAACTTTATCCACATCTAAATGAGCTGCTAATGCAGCACCTGCAGTAGGTCCATATCCTGGGCAAATATTTATAACTCCAGCTGGAAATCCTGCTTCCATAATAAGTTCACCAAGTCTCAGAGCAGTAAGTGGTGTTTGTTCTGCAGGTTTTAACACAACACAACATCCACATGCAATTGCTGCTGCAATTTTCCAGGCTGACATAATTAACGGAAAATTCCAGGGGATAATTTGACCAACTACACCAACAGGTTCCCGTAAAGTATAACTAAAATAATTTCCACAAGAAACTGGAATTGTCTCACCATGAATTTTTGTAGCCCAGCCAGCATAATATCGAATATGCTCAACTGTAAAAGGAATATCTAAAGCTCTAGCTTCTTTAATTGCTTTTCCATTGTTTAATGATTCAAGCTGTGCAAATTCTTCTCCATTTTTTTCAATTAAATCTGCCAGTTTTAATAAAAGCTGTTGCCTTTGATACGGACTTACTTTTTTCCAAGGACCTTCAAAAGCAGCTCTTGCTGCTTTAACAGCAAGGTCAATATCTTCTTTACAAGCTTCATATACTTTGACAAGAAGCTCTCCAGTTGCTGGATTTATAGTATCTAATGTTTTTTTCGAAATACTTTCTACAAACTTCCCGTTAATTAACATTTTTTTGGGTGCATTGGATAAAAATTTCACTACTTCATGGTTTAGTTCAAGTTGTTTTACTGCCATTATTTTTCTCCTCTAATCTCTAACCTCTTATAGTATACTACTATAATTATTGATGGATTTTGAATTAACAAAAGAGCATTTATTAATTGCAAACTCAGCTAGAGAATTTGCAAAAAGAGAAATTTATCCAGGATTAAAAGAACGCGACAAGAAGGCAGAGCCTGATTACAATGTTTTAAAAAAAATGGGAGAAGGAGGTTTCTTGGGAATTTGTATTCCTAAAAAATACGGCGGACTTGGAATGGATTATATTTCATTAGGTCTCATTTGTTTAGAGTTTGAGAAAATTGATTCTTCTGCACGTGTAGTACTATCTGTTCACACTGGACTAAATTCACTTACTTTACTTCAATGGGGAAATGAAGAACAAAAAATTAAGTATCTTACTCCTCAAGCAATTGGTAAAAAGACAGGAGCCTTTGGACTTACAGAACCTAATGCTGGTTCAGACGTTAGTGGGATTCAAACAACAGCTAAGCTACAAGGCAACTATTATATTTTAAATGGTGAGAAAACATGGATTTCACTTGCAGACATTGCTGATAACTTTTTAATTTTTGCATACACAAATAAAGACAAAGGATACAAAGGGATTTCTGCTTTTATAGTTGAAAGAAACTTACCTGGTATTGTTACAAGTACTATTTGTGGCAAACTTGGTGTTAGAACAGGAAACACAGGAAATATTTCATTACAAGATGTAAAAGTACCCAAAGAAAATCTTCTTGGAAAAGAAGGTGATGGTTTTAAGATTGCAATGAGTGCATTAGACAATGGGCGTTATACTGTAGCAGCTGGAGCTCTTGGGATAATAGAAGCTTGCCTTGAAACAAGTGTTAAATACGCACATGAGAGAGAAACCTTTGGAAAAGAAATTGGGAAACATGAACTTGTTCAACAAATGATTGCAAAAATGGTTAGTGCTCGTGATATTGGACGCTTATTAATTTATAATTCAGGCTATCTTAAAAATCAAGGAAAAAGAAACACCAGAGAGACATCATTAGCTAAATGGATTAATTGTAATAATGCTTTTGAGTCAGCAAATGATGCTATGCAAATTTTAGGAGCATATGGCTACTCAAATGAATTTGATATTGAAAGACATTTTCGTAATTCAAGAGGTGCACTGATTTATGAAGGTACACGTGAAATACATACAATTTTACAAGCTGAATATGCATTAGGCTATAGAGTTGATAAGTCTCTTGAAAAGAACTTACCATCTTGGCCATTTGATGAAGATTAAGCGGACTAAAGAATTAAAAACAAATTTATTTTTTAAGGTATAATTTAATAGTCTAAACAACAAGGAAGACGAAGAAAAAGAGGAAGAAATGGTGGTAGAAAGCATCGCAGAATATTTTAGTAGAGATCATGGTAGATTAGATAACCTTTTTAAAGGTTTTCTAAATTTTAAAAAAAGTGATTTTTCACAAGCAAAAGAACTTTTTAAAGAATTTAAAACTAGTTTACAAAGACACATAGTATGGGAAGAAGATCTTTTATTTCCAGCTTTTGAGAAAAAGACAGGTATGACTAATGCTGGCCCTACAGCAGTAATGAGATCTGAACATATAGAAATAGGTGGATTCTTAGAACAAATACATGAAAAAATTAAAGAGAATAATTTAAATTCTGATTCTGAAGAAAGAAATCTTTTATCTGCTTTATCTCATCATAATTTAAAAGAAGAAAAGATTCTTTATCCGTCCATTGATGGACTACTTAAGGAAAGTGAAAGAAAAGAAATATTTGAAGCAATGAAAAACATTCCGAAAGAACGTTATAAGTGTTGCTGCCAAATAAGTAACCCTTCATGAAAATAAAAAACATATTTGCTATAAAAACCAAAAAGAAGCTATTAGTTTATCTTATTAAACCTTCCAAATATGACGATGATGGTTATGTACTTAGACACTGGAAAGGTATATTGCCAAGCAATACACTAGCATGCTTGTCTGGTTTAACCGAGGATGTTCGTAAGCGAGAAGTATTAGGAAAAGATTTGAAGTGGAAAATTATACTAATTGATGAAAGTGTTCAAAAAGTAGAAGTTAATAAAATTATTAAAGAAAGTAAAAAAAATGACAATAAAGTTATTGTATGTTTAGTTGGAGTTCAATCAAACCAGTTTCCAAGAGCTTCAGATCTAGCACTTGAGTTTAGAAAAGGCAAGGTTGATGTATTAATTGGCGGGTTTCATGTAAGTGGTTCTGTTAGCATGATCCCTGTTCTTCCTCCTGAAATAAAAACATTAATTGATGCTGGTGTAACTATAATTGCAGGTGAAGCTGAAGGAAAGTGGGAATCAATTTTAAATGATGCTCTTCAAAATAATCTAAAACCAATCTACAACTTTCTTTGTACACCTCCAGACATTCGTTTTGCTCCAATGCCTCATGTAAATAAAGAATATTTAAACCGTTTTATTTCTTCTAACTATACAACACTTGACTGTGGCCGTGGCTGCCCATTTGATTGTTCCTTTTGTACAGTAGTTAATGTCCACGGTCGTATGATGCGTTGTCGTGATGTAAATAAAATCATGGACTTGCTCAGGGAAAATTATTACAAGCATAAAATACTTTTTTATTTCTTTACAGATGACAATTTTTCCAGGAATAAAAACTGGGAAGCAATTTTTAATGGATTAATTCAGCTTCGTGAGCAAGAAAAAATCCCAATAGAATTTATGATTCAAGTAGACACTCAATCAGATAAAATCCCACATTTTATAGAAAAGGCAAGGCAAGCTGGCTGTAAACATGTCTTCATTGGAATGGAAAGTTTAAATCCTAATAATCTTCAGTCAGCAGGAAAAAAACATAATCATGTGGAAGAATTTAAAAATTTAATTTCTGCATATAGAAAACATGAGATTGATACACACATTGCATATATTATTGGTTTTCCTTTTGATACTACTGAATCTATTCGCGAAGATGTTGAACGTTTAAAAAATGAATTAGGTCCTGAACAAGCATCCTTTTTTATCATGACTCCTCTTCCAGGATCAAAAGATCACAATCAGTTTAAAAAAGATGAAGTACCAATTGATCCAGACTTAAATAAATATGATTCTTTTCATGTTACCTTAAAGCATCCAAATATGACTAGTGATGAAATAATGGCTGCATATAATAATGCATGGACTTCTTTTTATTCCCTTGAAAACATGGTGGAAATTTTAAAACGTGTCCCTAAGAAAAATTACTGGGAAGTTTTTATGAAATGTCTCTTTTACAAGAATTCTGTCTTTATAGAAAATGGACATCCAATGTTAGAAGGGATTTTTAGATTTAAAGATAGATTACAACGTCGGCCTGGCTGCCAGATTGAACCACCCTTGAAGCATTTTATTAGAAGATTAAAAGATATTTATAGAAACATAAATCTGTGGATAAAACTTGCTCTTGAAATGGAAGAGGTTTGGTTACGTACAAGGCCTAGGAGTAACCTGGAAGAATGCGTAATTAAAGAATTACAAAAACGTTATGCATACACAAAGCAATGGCGTGAACTTAAAATAGAAGAATTAAAATCTGCTTACTGTAGTGCTATTCTTAGTCTCTTAAAAACAAATCCAATTTCAAGTGAATGGAAAAAATTAACTACTTCGCTAAATCTCTGGTTTAAAAAACAAAATATTTTTTCTCAGTCATTAACATATTCCCGTAAGTCATTTGAGGAATTTTGGAAAGAAACAAGAAAACAAATTACAAATGGCAATGTTCTTTACATCAATATAACTAAATTAATCTCTACAACAATTCAAGAGAGCATGCTTTTTGTTCACTTCTCATATTCTTTTCTTATATGGTTAATCCCACATTTATTTCGTGGTCACTTTGTTCTTAGAAAAGAAAAAGCACTGGCAACATCTTTAACTAATTAATGTTTTTAAGGAGAAGATGAAGTGCAGAACATTAAAGCAACAGAGATAGCAACAATAAAAATCCATGTGCTTTTTTTTGCGTCTCTGAAAGATCTTTTTAAAAAAGAGAAAATTGAATTAGTAGTAAAAGAAGGTTCAACAATTAAAACCATTAGAGATCAATTGTTTAATAATATTGAAGGCGTTGAAAAAGCTGAAAAAAAATCACAAGCAACTTTATATGCAATAAATCATAATTATGCTTCACTTGAAGATAAAGTAAAAGAAGGAGATGAAGTTGCTTTCTTTCCTTTTGTATCAGGTGGTTAAATGATAGAGCTTACAGAAAATAAAATTCCTGTTCAAGTATTGTCAGAGAAACTTTATGATGAAACTTGTGGTGGTATTGTAACTTTTGAAGGTCGTATCAGGAAATCTAATCATGGTAAAGAAATAAGCAAAGTTATTTATGAGTGTTATTATCCAATGGCTTTAAAAGTTATGGATGAGATTAAAGCCAGTGCTTTTAAAAAGTGGAATGTAAAACATATAATTGTAGTTCATCGCATTGGAGACGTACCAATTGGAGAAGTTGCTATCTGGATTGGTGTAACTTCTACTCATAGAAAAGAAGCCTTTGAAGCATGTAAGTTTTTAATTGATGAAATTAAATCTAAGGCACCGATCTGGAAAAAAGAAAGTGATTAAGTTTTTTCTCTTTTAGTCTTTAATTTTCCAAATAATAATTTTGGCAACAAGAATTTTTGATTTAAAGCCATTGAAACTTCATCACTTGCAGTAGCTACTTTCTTTACTGCAATATTTGCATTTTTTGTAACATCTTGAATATTTTGACCAACTGTTTTTGAATCAATTTGATTTAAAATCTGACCAACTTTTTCAAGAGACTGAAATGCATCAAATGCAGGTTCACCAAGAACCACCTCTCCATCCATAATGTAAACTTTTGACATTCCTAGAACTATATCTAAATATTTATCACCAACATAACCACTTGTTCTTATATAAACCTTTGAGTCTTTTGGAATATTAACTTTTGGGATTTGAATTCTAGCATCAATCAATACCTTATTATTTTCTGTATCAAGGGTTAATTTATCAACCCGGCCAACTCTTAGTCCATTTATTCTTACAAAAGATCCTTTAGTTAAACCAACAACATCATCATAAACTACTGTAAATTTTTGTTGTACCTGAACTGAAAATTCTCTTAAAAAGGCCCAGCCAAAAACAAGCAAAATAAGACCCGTTATTGCAAATACACCGATTTTTATTTCACTGATATGTCTCATTTTACCTTTATAACAAGCTATTATTCTAGCAAGCTATTAAGTAAAGGACCTTTTACTTCTGCTTTTACAAATTGAGCCACATATGAATCATCTGAGTTTAGAAAGTCTTTTGAAGAACCCTCCCAAACAATCTTTCCTTTATAAAGCATAATAACTCTTTGAGCTGTTCTTTTTATTGTAGAGAGTTGGTGAGTTACTATTAAGTTTGCAACTTTAAATTCATTCGACAACTGATTTATATAATCTTCAATTAAAGTAGAAAGTATTGGATCTAATCCTGAAGTTGGTTCATCATAAAGAATGACTTCTGGATCTGCTGCAAGTGCTCTTGCAAAACCAATTCTTTTTTTTTGACCACCAGACAATTGATCAGGGAAATAATCTATATATCTTTCTAATCCTACCAAACGTAATTTTTCAATTATTTTATTATGTTGTTCTTCCTTACTTAGTTTACCGTTATGAAGTGCTAAAGATATATTTTCACCAACAGTATAAGAATTTAACAAAGCACTATATTGAAAAACCATACTTATTTTTTCAGTATTAAGAGTAACTTTGCCAACATCTGGAATGTCTAATCCAGAAATGATTCTAAGTAAAGTAGATTTTCCTACTCCAGACGGCCCAACAATTGCAACACTTTCACCAGAACTTACTATCAGGGAAATATTACTCAACACATTTAAGTCATCAAAAGACTTACTTACATTTTGCACTTTAATGAGGTGGGTCATTTTACAAATGCTGGATCCAATACTTTACCAACAGAGTATACACTATTTGTAATTAAGAAATTAAATAAAAATATTCCAAGCATTGCCCATACAACAGATTTTGTAGTAGTCTGACCTACACCAGCAGCACCACCAGCTGCTTCCATTCCAAAACTACAACTCAACGTAGCAACTAATGCACCATTTACAAGAGCTTTTAACAAAGCAATTACTATGTCTCTATTTCCAACTACTGATCTAAAAGAATCAAAAAACATATAAGGATCTAACTGAACATATACAATAGCAATAATCATTCCGCCCAAGCTACCAATATAAATTGCAAACACAGTAAGAAGTGGTGTCATTATCATAGATGCAAGTAAGCGTGGTGCAAAAAGAAAGCTTATTGGGTTTAATTTCATAATTCTTAAAGCATCAATTTGTTCAGTTACACTCATTGTTGCAATTTCTGCTGCCATTGCACCACCAATTCGAGCTGCAATCATTACGCCAGCAACAACTGGCCCAATTTCTCTAACTATTGAAACTGCAACAGATGTACCAAGTGAGCTTGTATTTCCAATACCCATAAGTTGTTTTGAAATTTGAAGTGTTAAAGCAAGTCCAATAAAAAAACTTACAACTGCCACTACAGGCAAAGTATCAAACCCAAACTTACTTGCTTGACGAATAAACTCTTTCTTTGAGAACTTATTAGTAAAAATTAAGCCCAAAGCAATTATAAAGAACTTAAACGATTCTCCTAACTCAACAAGCCACATAAGTGGTTCTTTGCCTAATTTTGTAAGTGATTCCATAATTGTTACTGCTTACCTAGAGTAACATTTCAAAGTAAACTATTTACACAGTAAGATTTTATCCCAAAAGTTATAAAAAACTCGGTAAAATCTGAATTGTGTTAGGTATAAGCATACCGAGAGCACTTTGCAAAGCCTGACAAGCGAGGAATGAGCGAGGAAGGCGGTAGGTAAAAACCCATAATTTTTTAAGAAGAGGTTAAGTAAATATTATAAGTGATTTTTTTAACTTAAATTACATACCAGCAAAATATTTGTACTAATCATAACTTTATTTTAATAGTGCTCACATATACTTGATGCTGTCCCTAAAAAAGTAATTAGTACTTTAAAACAAAGGAGAAAAAATTATGTTTATTTTAAATATAAATGGTGCGCAATCTGCTGCCGATGCTATGATAGATACAAAGGTACGAGAAACCTTACAGAAACAGCTTGATGAAGGAATAAAACAAGCAAACATTAAGCAATTCCAGGCTTCGCTCGGTACACTAAGAGCAGTCTAAAGCTGAAATCTTAAAGGTCTATTGAAAACTAAGTCTCGTAGGTCATGTCGACCTTTAATTGACTCTTTCAGTAGATCTGAGTTAAATCCAAGAGCTCGGAATATTAATACTAAAGCCTCTTTAAGATGACAGCATCTTAAAGAGGCTTTAACTTAGTTAAATCTTTTTCAATTCAACTACACATATAAGCTTTTAAATATTTAACCATATAATAACCTCTCAGAATATTTATTTAAAATAACAGAGAAATATAACTATCAAAAAAAGTGTACAAGATGCTTTTTATTTATAGATCAAACTAATATTTAAGAATAAGAAGGAAAATATAATATGGATGGACAATCAATAGCTAACACAGGAAGAGCACTTTTCAATATGGCTTCTCATGAGTTAGTTAATATACAACAAAAGAAATTAAATAAAACAGCAACTCCTCAAGATATGGAAAGAGAGGGTGAGCTTATTTATCAAGCTTTAGAAGGTCAGAAATTAGCTGACTTAGGTGCAGCATTAACTGCAGCTGACATTAAAATCTTTAAGAGCAAGCTACAAACACTAGCAAGTGTTTAAAAAATCTAAAGAAGGTTTACCTAGCTGCTCGTGTACTATCAACGCTTTCCTTCAATTTCTTTGTATTCTCTTTTATTAAAATGTTCCACATGTCAAACATTTGCGAGAAAAAAGCAACTGCACTAACTGCCATAGATACTAAAGGATTTGCAATGTTCAAATTTTGTATTGTTGCAGCTTTCTTGGCTGCATTAGCCGCTTTTCCATATGCAGCTGCTGCCTGCCGTGCTGATGAATGAACATTACTGCCACCACCTGACACTGTTACTGTTTGCGAAATACTACTAAGCTCTGCTTGTACTTCAGCAGCTATCCTTCTATCATCACTATCAGAAGATTGTGATGATGTACCAGCTCTTCCTGCTTGAGAGGAGAGACTAAATTGTGCTGTATCAAGAATCCCATCACCATTCAAATCTCCTTGAATTCCACTTGGTAATCCTAGAATGAAATTATTAACTCTATCTATTTCTAAAATAAACATAGCAAGTTCCTTCTTTTACTTAAATCTCATGGCATTTTCCCCGGCTTCTTTTTGCTGAGAAAGAGCTACACCTGCTTTTAACTGCTGATCAAGCTTTTCAACTTCTTTATCTGCTTTAAGTCTGGCTAACATACTATATGCTGCTGCCTTCATCATACGAACATCTAAACGATTATCATTTTTTATATCCTTTTGTAGTTCTGTTATTTGTGTTAATTTATCTTGAATACCCTTTATCTTTTCTAGAATTCTATCAACCTGGTCTCGTAAATTTTCTTGTTCTTTTCCATAAACTTCTGCTTGTCTTTCTAATTTCTTAGCTATTTCTATAATCTGAGCAGCAGTTAATCCTTTTGGGATAACTATTTTAGCTTCAACCTTATCCTTTATTGTTGGATTAATTGGTTCAAGCGGAGTAATTTCTTTATCTGTATCATTAACGACTTTATTATTTTGTTCTAATTTTTGTGCATAGGCTCTAAGCGCTGCTGCTGCAGCTCTATAGTACTGCTCTAAAAGTTGTGCTTCTTCAGCTTTTTTCTTCTTTTCTTCTGCTTCTTTAAGAAGCTCTTCTTCCTCCTTTTTAAGTTCTTTAGTAGCTTCTTCTAAAGACTCTGCTTCTTTTAACTTATCTTTAGCTTCTACTTCACTAGCTTTTGGAGTTGCTTGTAAAGAAGGAACACTATAATTATTTCCTATTCCATCTAATTCACTCATTGTTATTGCCTCTCTTTTATAAAACAAATCTGAATGCTTTTACATTCAGTAAAGGTATTCAAGCAGAACTTAGTTAAGAAAAAGTTATAAGAAAAAATTATTAGCTGGTTTTTGTTAAGAGCTCCTTAAGTTGAGGTAACCATTCTAAGAGGTACCCTTTGGGATATTTGAGATTCATTAATTCTTACGCCACGTGATAAAGCTACTCTGCCAGTTCTTGCAATTTCTTTAATACCAAACTTACTTAACAAATGAACAATTGCATTTATTTTTCCTTGCTCACCAGTTACTTCTACAATTAAAATATCTTCAGCTACATCAACAATATGACCTCTAAATAAATCTGCTATTTGAATAATTTCTGATCTTGTAGTTGCTGTAGATGAAACTTTTATTAAAGCTAATTCACGATCAACAAAACTAGTTTCAGTAAGATCAGTTATTTTTATGACATTTATAAGTTTATGAAGTTGTTTGGTTATTTGTTCTATTGCAAAGTTACTTGCATTAACTGTAATTGTCATTCTTGCATATGCTGGATTTTCTGTTGGTCCTACAGTTAATGATTCAATATTAAAACCACGTCTTGAAAATAAACCAGCTATTCTAGTTAAAACGCCAGATTCATTTTCTACTAAAACTGATAAGACTCGTTGCATAGATATTATTTTACACTAAATAAATATTAATTCTTAATTAACATTAGCTTTAACCAAATAAAATCTCATTTAAAATTGACACATTAAAAGGAAAAATATGTTAGAAACTACCAAAATCCTTGAAGTTGATAAAAAGTGCAAAGAAAAAAAAGAAGTAATTGAAAATGCAGTTCGTGAAATACTAAAAGTAATTGATAACAAACCCGAAAGAACAGAAATTCTTCTTACTCCAGATAGAGTAGCAAAAATGTATTTAGAATTGTTTTCTGGTGTAAATAAAGATCCAAAAGATGAAATTACAATAACTTATACAGAAAATCATGATGAGATAATTCTTGTTAGAGATATAAACTTTTACAGCATGTGTGAACACCACTTAATTCCTTTTTTTGGAGCTGCTCATGTAGCATACTTACCAAATAAAGGACTTATTACAGGTTTAAGCAAGTTAGCAAGAGTAGTTGAAGTAACAGCAAGAAGACCACAACTCCAAGAAAGAATGACTACTCAAATAGCAGATGCAATTGTAGAAAAACTAAATCCAATGGGAGTTGCTGTAGTAATTGAAGCAGAACATTTATGCATGTCAATGAGAGGGATTAAAAAACCAGGAAGTAAAACAGTAACTTCTGTTTTACGTGGAATATTTAAAACCAATCAGGCATCAAGATCTGAAGTGCTATCACTTATTAGAAAATAGACTATAGACAACAGACTATAGACTATAGACCTTCTTGTAGTCTATGGTCTATGGTCTATGGTCTTTGGTCTTTGGTCTAATAATCAATTTTTCCGCCAACTTAATTGCACTAACTAAACTAAGATTAGATGCTTTACTTTTAAAAGCAATATCAAATGCAGTCCCATGACAAGGAGAAACTCTTAAAAATGGTGCTCCAAGAGTTACATTAACACCACAAAATCCACATACTGCCTTAAAAAGAGGAAGAGCTTGATCATGATAAAAAGAAACATACACATTATATTTTTGTCTTTTGTTATGTAAATAATTTTGCCCGGCTTGTGCTAAAGTTCCATCTGGCGATAAAGGACCAAACAGATTTAAACCAAAAGACTTTAGTTTATTAATTACTGGTGTAATTATTTTCTTTTCTTCCTTCCCAAACATTCCATCTTCACTGGCATGTGGATTTAAACCTAATATAGCTATTTTAGGATATTTTATATGAAACCATTTTTTTAATTCTTTATTTAGTAAAAGCAAAAAACTTAAAAGTTTTTTCTTTGTAATTTTTTTGCTTACATCTTTTAAAGCAACATGCCTTGTAAATAAAGCAATTTTAAAATCGCCTGCAACAAAAAGCATGATTACTTTATCAGGATGAATCTTACAGCTTTTTGCAATTTCTTCAGTTTGGCCTTTAAATTTGCTTTTTGACAAGTTAATTAATTTTTTTGATACCGGCCCTGTAATAAGAGCAGACATTTTTTTATCTTTAGCCAAACTAATTGCTTGTTTTAAGCATCTGTAGGCTATTAAACCAGAATGTTTCGAGGGCTTTTGTTTTTTGCACTTAGGTAAAACATCGGATTCATCAATAATAAGTGGAGTAGGTTTAAACTTTCTTTTTTTCCATTCACCTAATGTTTTACAAAGTATTTCAGGCCCAATACCAGCAGGATCACCATAAGTTATACCTACATATTTTTCTTTAACCACAAAACCAATTTACCATGTAAAATATATAAGTAGGCAAACAAATGAAAATATCTATTGAAGGAAAAAACATTGAACTTACAAAAGCACTTAAAGATTATGTAACAGACAAATTAAAAAGACTAGAAAAACACTATGAATCAATTATAAAAGGACACGAGGTAAAAGTTAAGCTTAGCGTAGCAAAAAACCCAAGAATTACAAATGATAACGTAATTGAAGTAACTATCTTTTTGGATGGAAAAATCATCCGATCAGAACAAGCTAGTGAAGGTATGTATGCAAGCATAGATCTTATTGAAGATAAGCTGGAAAGACAACTTCAAAAATATAAATCCAAAGTTTACAGAAGCTATCAACATAATGAAAGACCACTACCAAATTTAGAATTACCAGAAACTATTCAAAGTAAAACCTTCTCTAATAATAATCAACTTCAGGAAGGCAAAATAATAAAATCAAAAAAATTTCACATCCACCCAATGACTCCTGAAGAAGCTATAACACACCTTGATCTTATAAGCCACGATTTCTACGTATTTATTAACTCAAACACAAATCAAATAAACACAATATATAAAAGAAAAGATGGCAATTATGGCTTAATAGAACCCGTTATATGACTTATTCGAGTTTTGATTTGCGATCTTGTTTCTTGGATAGTACCAGAGTTATTAATAACAAAACTTGCTAACTTGGATTTTTTATTTTGTGGTAATTGTGCTTTTAGTCTTAGATTTATTTCTCTTATTGAAAAACCTTTTTTTATAAGCCGCTTATATTGATTTTTCCTGTCACATACAACACACCATGTTTCATCATAATCATTTTGCTGCTTAGTTTCAAACAAAAGCGGAATTAACATTGCAATGATTTTTTTGTTTGTATTTTTTTTTAACTTAAAAATCTCTTTTCTTACTTCCGGATGAATAATCAACTCAAGTTTTTTTCTTCTAGCCGAGTTATTAAAAACTAGTTTGCCAAGGGTTTTTCTATCTATATATTTACTTTTATTCTTTCCGTTTAGGATCTTTTCACCAAAGATACCTACTATTTTTTTTGTTGTCTTATTTTTTGTTTTTAAAATATTTCTTACTAATTCGTCTGTATCAACAACAGCCACATTAAGCTCCTTTAATATTTTCCCAACAAGACTTTTACCAACACCAAAATTCCCTGTAACAGCAATAAAGTAAGGTTTAGGCTTTTTCATTTCTTTTTACTTATAGGACTTATAGAGAATTTACTTTTGGACTCATCTGGTTTATCTTTAAATGATAGCTGAAGAGGTAAAAGAAATAAAAAAAAGAAATCATTAAAAGAAACAACATTGGATTTAGTCTCATTGAAACGATGGCAGTTATTGCTGTCATTGCTATAGTACTAGGCTTGCTGTATGCATACTCTGATCAAGGCTGGAGATTATTTTACCAAAGTTATGGAAGAGGTTTACTACAAGTAAAAGCAAAAGTTGCAATTAAAGCTATCAGTGAAGAGCTAAGAGAAGCAAATAAAAAAAGAATTGCTATTAACTCAGGCTCTTCTTTTGGTGTGCCTTTACCTGATGATGCAAAAGACAGCTCTCCTTATATTTACTTTACAAAACCAGTAATATTTGAACCTAGCGGAGATGTAATTAGCTATAACTACATACTTTATTATTTTGCAAAACCAAAAAGGTTACAAGAAGACATTATAAAAGGAATTCAACAAGAAGAAAAATATTTAATTTTAAAATCAATTAAGTTTTTAAATCAAAGCAAACATTACACAGAAGATGAAGAAAAAAGCTGGCCATTTCTTCCACCAATTCTAGAAATCCAAAAGTCTTCATTACCTGAAGATAAAGAATTCATAGATTCTCTTAAGCAGGATTTTGCTAATCCTAAAGAAGAAACAACAGTCAATGAAAGTGAAGATGAACTTTTTATAGATCATTTTGCAAAATTAAAAAAAGAAAGTAGAAATATCCCAATTAGTGGAAATTTTCTTGCAAACTCACTTACTGATCCATTTACTACTAATGAAGTAAATATTTATTTTGGTAAAGAATATAAAACTGACAAACCAATAAAAATAAAAGTTTCATTGGAAGAATCATCTGTATTATTTGGCTTAATGGGAGCAATGTCTGAATTTGAAGTAGAAATAACCCCACGAAACTAGTAAAGGCGAGGTTACCTCGCCTTTATTTTTGCCCAATTAATTTATGTACCTGAGGAAGAATCCGAATATAAGAATAATGTTCTAGTAATTTTAAGTGGATGTTTAAAAGATCTTTTTTGCTTGGTGGTTGTGAGCCATTGATTTGAGTTACTGGCTGTAAAATAATTTCAATATTTTTGCCAGCTGTACTTAAAGATTTAACAATATTAATAGATTGAATCAGTTCACCAAAAGAAGTTTCATTAGTTAAAACAATTTTTACCCAGATGTTTTGTAAATTTTTAGCACTTAATGAGATTTTTAAAAACTCTTTATGTTCTTTCCATAAAGTTCTAGTTTTAGAAGAACTAGGTAATTTAAAATCCATTGAAACATAATCAATATAATTAATTATTTCTTTTAATTCATTCACTCTATGTCCTCCGGTTTCCAGATAGACAGGCAAATTTATTTGTTGTTTAACATTTGGTAAAAACAAGCTTAAGAATTTACTTTGTAAAAGCGGTTCTCCACCAGTCAGTGAAATGCTCTGATGAAGAGCTGGAGATAATTTTTCTATAAAAGAAATTAACTGAGGCTTACTTACTGGGTTTTGAACTTTTTCAAAAGATCTACTGCCAGCACCGTTTTCAACTTGGCAAGAATCTGTTTTAACCAAGCTTTCAGGTGTATCACACCAAACACATCTTAAATCACAAGCACTAAATCTAATAAATATCTGACGTACTCCTACTAAAGGTCCTTCACCTTGAATAGCAGAATATATTTCGCTTAAGTAACAGCATTCATTACTTTCCATAGCACAAATAATTCTATCAATCTTCAGCCTTCTATAAGCTATAATTAAAATTCATGAAATCTAAAATTGGAATTATAGGAGCTACTGGTTATACTGGCGTAGTTTTAACAAGACTACTACTAAACCATCCAGAAGTTGAGATTAGTTATTTATCTTCTGAACAACATGCAGGAAAATCTTATTGTGAAACTTATCCAATTTTTTTTAATTTTATTAAACATAAATGTAAATCTATTAATTTAAAAGAAATAGCAAGAGATTGTAATTTTGTATTCTTTGCTACTCCAAATGAGCTTTCAAAAAACCTTATACCTAAACTTTTAAATATAAAAAATGATATTAAAGTAATAGACTTAAGTGCTGATCTTAGATTAGAAAAAAAAATTAAAGTCTCTAAAAATAAATTTATTAACGTAACATATGGATTATCAGAAATTTATAGAGAAGAAATTAAAAACTCTCAAATTATTGCAAATCCTGGGTGCTACCCAACATCAGTAATTCTTGCTTTAGCACCACTCGTAAAAAATAATATTATTGATTTAAATTCAATAATCATTGACTCAAAATCCGGTATTAGTGGTGCAGGAAGACATGCAAAAACTGAATTACAGTTTTGTGAAATTAATGAATCTTTTTCACCTTATAAGCTTGCTGGAAAACACAGACATATTCCTGAAATAGAATTTGAATTATCTAAAATGACTCTTAAAAAACAAAAAATAAAAATTACTTTTTCACCACATTTACTACCTGTAAGCCGCGGAATTTTATCTACTATTTATACTAATTTAAAAGAAGATAATCTAAATCAAAGTCAAATTCAAAAACTATTTTCAAATTATTATAAAAATGAAAGATTTGTTAAAGTCTTACCTACAGAGCTATACGCTAATACAAAAAATGTAAAATATACAAACACTTGTCATATTTCAGTATTAAAAGACAAGAGAACAAAAAAATTAATTGTAGTAAGTGCTATTGACAATATGGTTAAAGGAGCTTCTGGTCAAGCAATTCAAAATATGAATATAATGCTTGGATTTAAAGAAGATTTAGCTCTTGATTGTATTGGACAGATACCGTAGGCTAGAGGATCAGAGAATTAGAGAATCAGGGAATTTGAAGTGATTAAAAATTTTCAAGAAATAATAGAACAATTAAAAAGCCAGGTACCAATTCAGGAATTAATTTCTGAATTTATTCCTGTAAAAAAATCAGGGAGAGGATTTGTTGCACTATGTCCTTTTCATGACGATCACCATCCTTCATTACAAATACATCCTCAAAAAGGAATATTTAAATGCTTTTCATGTGGAACTGGAGGAGATCTAATTACTTTCTATGCACTTATAAATAAAAAAAAGTGGTCTGAAGTTATACCTGAATTAGCACTTAAATATAATTTAAAAATTGAATATGGAAATGAAAACACCTCTGAAACCCAAGTCAAGAATAAACTTTTTGAATTAAACAAAATAGTATCAGACTTTTTTAAAAAGAACTTGTTTGATAACTTAAACAAAGAAGCACTTAACTACTTATTAGGAAAACGAAAATTATCTATTGAAACTATAGAAAAATATGAAATTGGATTTGCTAAAAACAGTTGGGATTCACTTCTTAATTACTTAACTAAAGAAATGCAATATTCCAATGAATTAATAATTGCATCCGGGCTGTTTATAATCAAAGAAAACCAACAAGGTTACTACGATAGATTTAGAAATAGAATTATTTTCCCAATATATAATGAAGCAAATAATATTACTGGATTTGGAGGCAGAGCACTGTCAAATGATGATGTTAAATATATAAATTCTCCAGAAACACTAATCTTTAATAAAGGTCAGGGTTTATATGGTTTAAACTTTGCAAAAGATGAAATTAAAAAATTAGACTATGTAATTTTAACTGAAGGATATTTAGATGTAATCACTGCTCATCAAAATAATTTACTAAATACAGTAGCTCCTTTAGGTACAGCACTTACTACCTGGCAAGCCAGACTCCTTACAAAATATACAGACTCAAAGAAGGTTTATTTATGTTTAGATTCTGACATAGCAGGTAAAAAAGCAGTTGAAAACATTTTTAGACTTACCCAGGAAATAACAAAATTTGTAAATTTGGATTTAAGAGTTACTTCTAACTTGCCAGGAAAAGATTTAGATGAATCATTAAATCAAGAAGACACTAATTCAATTAGAAAAAAAATTGAAAGCAGTGGAAAACTTACACATTTTATATTTGACAGACTTTCCAAAGAATATTTTAATGCAACAAATGAGATATCTAAGAAAAATATTTTTAATGAAATAACAGAAATAATAATTTCAATTAAGGATCTAATGGAACAAAATGAGAATATAAAATACATTTCACAAAAATTAAGTATAAACGAAGAATTAATAAATTTAAAATTAAAAGACAAGCTAAGAATAAAAAAACAAAAAAAAAGTCCAGATGAGGATATGTTTAAGATGCATACCATTGAAAGATTTCAGCATGCAGAAACAGAACTATTAGCTCTTTACATTAGCTTGTTTCCAGATATAGAAGAAATTAAAAAAGAACTAAGTCAAATTGAATTTATAGATGAAAAACATAAACTCATTAAAGAGTTTTTAGATAGTATGGTTCAAACCAATATTAAGCCACATGAGGTTATTAATCAGTTAATAATACAATTTAATGAATATAAGCATTTAATGAATGTTATTTCTGATTTAGCATTAAAAATTGAAACTGAAGAACAAACTAGTGGATATTTTAAAAATAAAAAACGTATTTTAACTGAAGCAAAAGAATGGATTAAATGGTGGATTACAAACAAACAAAAATTAAAATCATTGGCAAGTCAATTAAAAGAATGTAAGAACAAAGACGAAGAAACAAAAATACTTTCTGAAATGATTAGTTTAGTTAAAACTACAAATAAATAAAACCTATGTACTTTGCAGTATTATTTCCAGGACAAGGTTCTCAAAAAGCAGGGATGGGGCTTGACTTATATGAACATACTGAAATTGCAAAAGATATATTTAATAAAGTAAACTTACAAGCAAATAGAAATATAAGCAATGTTTTCTTATACGGCCCACAAGAAGAATTAAATCAAACTAAAAACACACAAATTTCAATTGTTGCAGTATCTGTTGCATTAACTTTATTATTAACTGAAGAACTAAAAAAAAGAAGTTTGCCTTTTAAGCCATATGCAGCTTGCGGCCATAGCCTTGGAGAATTAACTGCTCTTTGGTTTGCAAACTTTATTACACTTGAAGATTTAATAAAACTTGTTTTAGTCAGGGGGAATCTAATGCAAAATGCTCCAGGTGGGAAAATGGCTGCAATTTTAAATTTAACAAGTGAAAAGATAGAAAAAGAAATACTAGATAAAAACAACTTAGTTATTGCAAATTATAATTCTCCTACCCAGCTTGTTATTTCAGGAAAAAAAGAAGCTTTTGAAAATATTGAAGAAAAAGTTAAACTACTTGGTGGTAAAACAATTATCTTACCTGTAAGTGGTGCATTTCATTCATCTCTCATGGAAGATTCTTCTAAGAAATTTGTTCTAGAGATAGATAAATTACTTGAATTACCTGTAAATAATCAAACAGTCCCTGTCTTTCAAAATATTGATGGTTTATCAAATAAAGATTTTAAATCAATTAAAGAAAAATTAAAAAGACAAATGATCTCACCTGTTTTATGGACACAAACTATAAACAATCTCGTCAATGAAAACGTTAGAGCAGTTATTGAAATAGGGCCTGGAAAAATTTTAACAGGGCTTGTAAAAAAAATAAATCCTGGTATTGACTGCTATAACGTAAATGACCTCAACTCTTTACAAGAATTTATAAATATCTATGAGCTTAAATTACTCAAACACCAATCCTAAAAGATTACATAGTCCTCTTTTAGAAGGAAAATTTAATCAGAAAAAACAAAACGAAAACAAAGGTAAACGAACTTACTATAGCCCTTCTAATGAAGAAAGTATCGATCACACTTTAGACTCAACATTGTTTCCACTAAAAGAAAAGTTTAATTTGTCTACTGAAAAAAATTTTATAAATCATGAGGCTATTAATTCTCTTGAAACATTATTTAAAATTGCAAGTGTTTTAATATTAGCCACTGGCTTAATACTAAGCATTCTTGAACTTATAAATATAATAAGATCAGTTAGTGCTGGGAATTTTAACTGTACAAACAGCATACTAGTTTTTTTTGTTGTGTTTATTGGTACCCTGCTGGCAAACATCATGTGTCTTGGTTTTATACATTTAATAAAAACCACTAAGTATATTTATTTATTTATTTCTAAATTTGCTTTTTCTAATAACATTTTAGCCGGATAATAATTAGGTAAAAGTAAAAGTGCATTATTAAACATTGGAATAGCTGCATAAGGTAAGTTCTTTGCTAAATATATCTGACCTAATACAAAATAAACTTCTCCATCATACGGATTTCTTTTAATTACGTTCATTAGGATTTTAATTGCTTGTTCATGATCACCATAATGAAAATAAGCACTACCAATTAGTTTTTCACTATCTAAGTTAATTTCCATTAATTTATTTAATTTACTTGTAAACAGATCTACATACTTGAAATTATTAGTTAGAAGCAATTCATAAACTGTAAATTCTATAAAATGCCTAATTACAAAAAAGGCAGGCCAATGTTTAATTTTTGAATTAGAAAATAAATCAATTAAAAAATCACACCAGCATTTTGCTGGCGATTCAGATGCATTTGACAATACTTTACTTGCTTCATCTAAGGAGCCTTGTAAAATTAGTGTAAATGCAATGCCAGCTAAATTATCTGTTTTATAGTATGCATTTAAAGCTAAATCTAGCTTACCCATTGAAAGGTAAATGTCAGCTATATATTGCCAATGATGGGAATTAAGTTTATTAATATAATTATTATTGTTTAAAACAGATTCTACTACTTCTTGTACATCTTGATATTTATCTTCACTTACAAGAGTTAATGCTTTAAACAATAATTCATCAATTTCTTTTATGACATTCATTGTATGATACAAACAATAATACAATCAGAAGTAAAAGACAAATCAATCTTTGTAAATCATATGTTTGCAAAGATTGCTTATAAGTATGATCTTTTAAATAACTTAATGACTTTTGGGATGCATAAAGCATGGAAAGAAAAAACTATAAAACTAGCTTTAAAAGAAAAAAAGGATTTTAAAAACGCTATTGACCTATGTTCTGGTACAGGTAATTTAGCAATGATATTAAACAAATACTGTCCACAGGCAAATATTACATGCATTGATAATTGTAATGAAATGTTAGATATTACAAAAAACAAGCTAAACAAATTAAAACTAAAAAATATTTCATTAAAATTATTAGACATTGAAAAAGATGATTTAAAAAATCATTCTGCTGACTTAATTACAATTGGATTTGGACTTAGGAATTTAGTAAACAAAGAAAGGTGTATTGAAATTATTTATAAAATACTTTCTAAAGGCGGAGTGTTGGCTTGTATAGATCTTGGACATCCAACAAATCGTATTTTAGAAAAAGTTTTTTATTATTATTTTTTTAAAATTATTCCAAAGCTTGGTGAAATCTTTGCAAAAGACAAAGATGCTTACACATATCTCCCTACTTCACTTTTAAGCTGGTACAAACAAGAAGAATTAAAAGATTTATTGTTACAAAAAGGATTTAAAAAATGTTTTTATAAAAATGTTTTTGGTGGAATTATTGCAATTCATATTGCTGTTAAATAACAATTAACGACTAAAACATTTATTTTGATAGGATTTATAATTATCAAGCAATTCATTCATACTATCACCACCAAATTTCCCTAAGAGAGCATCTGATAAAACATAAGCTAACATTGATTCTAAAACAACACCTGTAACAGGCACCGCACAAATATCAGATCTTTCGAAATGAGCCTGAGCATTGGTTTTTGATTTTATGTCAACCGAATCAAGAGGTTTAATTAAAGTAGGAATTGGCTTTGTAGCAACTGTACAAACAATAGGTTCACCATTTGATATGCCACCTTCTATACCACCTGCATTATTTGTTTTTCTTTTATAACGAAGTTTGTCATTTTTCCATTCTGGATCTATATAAATTTGATCATGCGCTTGTGAACCATATAGTTTTGATACTTCTTTTCCAAGCCCAATTTCAACAGATTTAACTGTATGAACTGACATTAGTGCATATGCAATTCTTCCATTTAAACGTTTATCCCATTGAATATAAGAGCCTAATCCTACAGGTACACCAACTGCAATAACTTGAATTAAACCACCTAAAGTATCACCTTTTAATTTTGCTTCATCAATTGCTTTTTTCATAAGCTCTGAAGTTTTTACATCCGGGCATCTAACTTCTGATGATTCAGCTTTTTTAAATAGTTCTTTATAATTTGTTCCTAAAGAATTTAACTCAACACTAACACTTCCAATTCTTAAAACATAACTTACAACCTGAATATCTAAATCTTTTAAAAGTTTTTTACAAATTGAACCTGCTACAACCCTGCTTGTTGTTTCACGAGCACTTGATCTTTCAAGCACATTTCTAACATCTTCATGTCCGTATTTTATTGCACCTGCTAAATCTGCATGTCCTGGCCTGACTTTTGAGATATATGTTGAATTTATTTTTTCTTTTATTTCAGGATTATTTATATCCTGCGGAAAAGGGGACATTGAAATTTCCCAGTTCTTAAAATCATTATTTAAAATTCTTACTGAAACAGGTCCACCAATTGTTTTTCCAAGTCTTACACCACCAGTAAAAATAACTTTATCTTTTTCAATTTTCATTCTTCCACTACGGCCATAACCACTCTGGCGGCGATGCAAGTCTTTATTTATATCTTCTGCTAATAGCTCAAGTCCAGCTGGTACACCATCAACAATAATGTTTAGTTCAGGACCATGTGATTCACCAGCTGTAAGAAACCTAATTGACATACTCTTAATTACTTTGTTGAAACCCACCTAAGAATATGTTTCCATCCGTTTAAAAATAATATCCTACGTTCCAGCGCTTCTTCAAAAAATAATCTTTCCTGAACTGAAAGATTTGGATTACGCAGTCTTTGTCTTAATGAGGATACTCGTTTAGAATCACTTGATATTTGTCTTTCAACATATCTATAGTTAAAACCTCTTCGTTTTCTTTGTTCAGGAACTTCTACTTCTTCAACTTCAGCTTCAATTATAGAGCTAATTTCTTCTTCAGGGATTTTTTCTTTTTCTTCTTCTATCTTTTGTTCTAATGCTTCTTTTGTTAAAGCATCATTTTCTTTTTCTTTTAATGATTGACTTTCAACTTCATCTAAAATATTTTTTGAAGGTTCCTGGCTCTTTAATTCTTTTATTTCCTGAATAGACAAACCATTTGCTCTTAATTTTGTAATTTCTTGAAGTGCTTGAAATGTATCTTGTGAAACTACAGTCTTATTTCCACTCCCAGAGCTTTTTTCAGTTTCTAAATTAAAATCTTTTAAATACTTTTTTACAGTTGACTCAGAAATTCCAAGCTTACTAGAAGCATTTTTTAAAGTTAGCTCATTGTCAGAGTTGCTGCTTTTTTCTAAGTTCTTGTTACTGTTTTTATTATTTCTACCAAAAATCATAACATTCATTATCCACGGTTTATAATGATAGGTCAACTAGTCAAAATGACAAAAAGAAAAAATACATTAGAAACCTTTCCAAACCGTTATCCTAAAAGAGATTACAACATTGTTATCACATGTCCCGAGTACACATCAGTATGTCCTAAAACAGGCCTGCCAGATTTTGGAACAATAGTTATTGAGTACATCCCGGATAAAGTCTGCGTTGAACTTAAGTCGCTAAAATATTATCTTTTAAAATACAGAAACCAGGGAATATTTTATGAATATGCAGTAAATAAGATACTTGATGATCTTATAAAAGTTTTAAAACCAAAACAAATTACTGTAACTGGAAATTTTACTTCAAGGGGTGGAATAAGTACATCGGTAGTTGCTAAGCATGCTAAACACTAAGGTGTTTTTAAATCAATAAAGCCTTCACTTGAAGGAAAGATATCTTCAAACACAATTTTTGCATCTGATATTCCATAGCCTTGTGCTTGTAACTGGTTTACTACAACATCTCTTACTTTATACTCAGCTAATTTATTAATTTTTTCAACAAGACTCTTTTCAGGAGCATCACCATTCAATATTTTTCTTAGCTCAGCATTAATTTGGCTTTTATTTCCTTTTAACCCAAGCCCAGTTATAAGAGCAGATCTTACAAGTACAACTTTCCTTGCTTTTTCATTATCCAGAGTTTGTTCTTCTTCAGCTTTGAAGACATAGTCTATCGAACACTTCAGTATTCTTAAATAATTATGAGCATTAACATAATTTTTAAGTTTTGATTCTGGATCTCTACCTGGAACACTTACCTCTGAAACAACATTCTGAAAAATAGTTTGAATATTAGTATCAGATTTCAATACTTCTTTAAAGTTTCTTGCTGCCATATAAACTAAATTAAACTCATGAGGAAGTAAGTGAGAGAATTTACAACCTTTTGTTGGATCAATAAGATCAGAATATTTTAATTTTGTACCGGTAATATTAGTTAGGAAAGTATCATCAGATCTACCTGCCATAATATATCCAATCAAGACTGCTAGTCTGTCTCTATACTCATCATCTGTAAGTTCAGAAGCCGAACCACCTTTTGGACTTGAAAAAGCTATCTTACCTGGGCCCCTAAAGCCACATACTCCTTCATCCTTTGTCCACAATTTATATAATTTCTCTGCATCAACTTTTCGATTATTATTAGCAACATCAACAATGTCACGAGAAAAAGAAAAAACAGGATCTTGATTTATTGAACTTAATGTAGCAGTAGTAGTACTTAGCTCATCTATTTCACTATCACTTAAATTTACTTCATACTTAGCTTCACTAGTGTTATTGCTTACTTCTTGTTTATTCCCGCTAATCCACATTTTTACAAGACCATATATGGCAAGAATTCCACCTACAATCATTCCAAAAACTGAAAATTTATCTGCTGCTGTATTATCAGGCAGTAAAGACTTTGCAAAACCACTTGTAACAAGTGCTGCAGTCCCAGTACCAACACATATTGCCCCAAGACCAAATCCAGGAGCTCTTCTTATAAACTCGCTTCCACTTTCTTGGACTACTTGAACAGTCCTCCCGAGCGAACTAGAACTACTAGATGCTTCTCCAAAATATTTACTTATTGCAAGTGATGATGTCATAAAATACTAATATCAAATAAAATTATAAAAATAAAAAATTATTTATTAAGGATGAAATTTTTATCCTTAAATCTTACTTATCATCCTCCTTTTAAATTTTTAATTACTGCTTACCAGCAGGAGCAGGTGTTGATTTTTGTTCTAAATCAACTCCAAATATTTTTGCAATTTGTGGAACTCTAGCAATAAGTGCCCCGCCAAGTAAAAGTGAACCTGCTCCAGTAGCAAAACCCCATGGAGCAGAATTCTCATCACTAGCTAGTTTTGCTACACCAACCCCGCCAGCTACAAGCCCTAATGCACCAAGTCCCCACCCTAAATAATCTTGCCATGTCCATTCACCACTTGGGGCATCTGGTTTTTTGGGGATAAGAACATTCCCTGTTAACTTTGAGGTATCAACTCCAGGAGGATTTCCTGTTGTTTCAAATGTAAAATTTGCTCTTTTATCAAAAGTAGTTCCATCCCATTTATACTTAAATATAAGTTTTTTGTCTTCTACTTTAAGGCTACCATCAACCAAGCTAATTCCACAACCATCTTGGAAAACTGGTTTTGCATCAGTTTTAAATTTATAGTCTGCATCAGTAGGTATATTATGAACATATTCATATACAGTATCTTTGGATTTTTTAACATCGACATCCAATTGTTTTAAAGTATGTGGTTGCACTTTTGTCTCTTCAACGTCTAACTTATTACCATTTACTACTTCTACTAAAGCTCTATAGAAGTCATCTGTCAAGGCAGTCTTATGAACACCTTTTTTCTCAAGCTTAGCAATCTCAGCGTCAACAACAGGCTTTACTTCTTCGACTTTATGATCTTTTTTATCAGTTGCAAATTGTCCATTTAGTAATGCATGTGCTATATCTACAGCATCTTTAGTTGCTTGATTAACTCTCATCTTTCTATCTCCTATTCTTTAAAAAATATTTCTAAAGACATTTTTTTATTTAGCCTGCTGTCTTGTTTTCTTTAATACTTCTTTTTTATATTATTCTTCAATACTTTACAAGTCAGATTGCTATATACTTACACTTTACTAAATCTTAACTTTACGAGTCAAGGGAAAAAAGAAAAACTTTCTTAAATCTTTCTAAAAAAAATTACTAAACAGCATTTATAGATTAAAAAGATTTAATAGAATTAAAAGGTTAAAAGAATTTACCTTAAGAGTCTTAACCAAAATACGTCTAACCATTTATGAAACAAATTGCTTTTTTAGGTATTGGCACTAACAAAGGTGATAGAGAAAAAAATATTTTAATTGCTTTAAAACTTTTATCAAACAATAAAGAAATTAAAATACTTAAAGTTTCAAAGATGTTAAAAAATCCTCCACAAGAAGGAGTTAAGAGTGGTTACTTTTTAAATGGGGCAATCAAGCTTTTAACATCACTTACTCCTTTTGAACTTCTTAGACTTTGTAAGAAGATTGAAAGAAGACTTGGAAGGAAGGATACGGCGAGACGGCAAAGAAAAAAGTCACGAATAATTGATCTGGATATTTTATTTTATGGAAATAAAATTATTAAAACAAATGAATTAACTATTCCACATCCAATGATTCATAAAAGATATTTTGTTCTAATTCCGCTTATGGAGATAGAAAAAGATTTTAAACATCCTATACTTAATAAAACCATTGAAGAACTGTACTATTTCACTCCAACAAGCATTAAAAACTGGGCAAGCGCAGTATGAAGACTTGAATAAAGGGCGGGGTGAAGCTTGGGCAATCTAAACCTTTTATGAATTTCAATTCTTATTGTAGGAACTGAAAGATCTTCAAACAATAAATGAGAGATGGTTTTTGTATTGTTTAATGTTATTTCCGGGATATCAAAACCAATTTCTTTAAAATCTTTTACTTTTAACATGCTTGCTAATAAGTTCAGGTACTCTGTCTTACTAATAAGAGAACTTTTATTCCAGCTAGTAAGAATAACTTCATTTGGATTATTCCAATCTTCAATGCCATGTAAAATTAAAACCAATTTCATGTTAACTTTTTTAATTAACTGGCTTAAAAAATTAACATAAGGCGAGCTTAAATAATAAACAGGATCAACAACCATACAGTAAGAATTTATAAGTGCATGACATCCTGTAAGTTTATGAAGTAAAACAGCAAGCGAACCAGTATATGACTCCGATGAATATAAATTTCCTTCTTTAAAAAAGTGAGTTGCATGTGGAGCTAGAACTAGTATAGGAATAGATCCGCCATAATATTCAAAATCAAGTTCACCATAAGGAGGATATTGTTCTGATTTTTTATTTAACCCGGATTCAAATTGAGTAGACCATGTAATAGTATCAAGACCGCTGTTTTGATTAACTAAATAATCCAGTGCTTCTTTTAATTTTTTAAACCTTGCTTCTGAATGAAATAAAACCCATGGATTAAAAGGCTCATTCCCAATTACTACTACTTGTTTTCCTTGCCTGTAAGCATAAAACATTTCCATAGTTGTTGATTCAGTTACCTGGAGTAAATTTGCCAGCAATGAATCTGCTTTATCTATTAAATTCAATGAATATTTAACTGTACTATTTGCTTCTTCAATGCTTTTTATAAAACCAGACAAGTCTAATTCTATAGGGTTAGCCACAGTAATTCCTGACTTTAAAAAAGTACTTGCAGCATATACTTTCCAGTCAGTGGATATTGGCAATGATGGATCATTAATTGTTGTTGCTGGTCCTGCTAAATATATTGTAGTTGCCATGATTCTTTAATTCTTTAATTCTTTAATTCCTTAATCCTCTAATCGACCTATTTATTTTTATATATACCACTTTTTACAGATTTTTGGGAATGAAAAGAGAGAAGACGCGGAAAAGTTAAAGATTAGATTAAGGAAATGGCAAATTACTTTCAAAAAAGAACATATTACAGCTGGCAAGACATTGATACAAAAACATTGCTAAGCGGACTGATTTTACTGAAAGAAAAAATAGCAGATTTAGATCCTGAGATTGAAGATTTTTCACTAACAGGAAATTTGCTTATTGATTTATACGAAGTATCTGAAGAGTTAGAAAAGAGATTATTGTTATAATTTACCTGTTGTGCAGGTTTTATTACAAGAACAAGATAAATTATTTAAGACTACTGTCCAAAATTTTACAAGCAATTATTTTAAAGAAAATAAACAAATTAATTTAAAAAACTTCTGGCAATCCTTATATAAGGAATCATTTATTTCAAAAGAAAACTCTCTCTTAAAAAATGTTTTATTAATACAAGCCATATGCAAAGTCAATCCAGGAATTGGATTATTCTTTTTAACCCAATTTAACTCTTGTGAAATAATTAAAAAGTTCGCAAATGATAATTTAAAAAATAAATATTTAAACAAATTAATTTCTGGAGAAATGATTGCTTGTTTTTCAATTACTGAACCAAATGCAGGTTCAGATGTAAGCATGATTGAAACCAGTGCAAAAAAAGAAAACAATTCATGGATTCTTAATGGACACAAGATTTGGGCAAGCAATGCATCTATATCTGATTTAATAATTACTTTTGCCCAGACAAAATCTTATAGAGATAAAACAGGAGTTACATGTTTTATAATTCCATCAAAGACTAAAGAAATAGAAATCTTAAAAGATACTCCTAAGCTTGGAGTAAAAATTACACCTTCAAATGAAGTATTAATTAAAAACTTAGAAATCTCAAGCGAAAACCAGATAGGGGATATTGGAGATGGAATTAAAATTGCACTTTCTACAATTACGTTTGGAAGAATTTATTGCACTGCACAAGCAGTTGGTTTATTAGAAGGTATCCTTGAAGAATCAATCAAACACAGTATAAAACGAAACCAATTTGGAAAACCAATCTCTGAAAACCAAGCAATCCAATGGTATATTGCAGATATGGCTAAAGATTTAGATGCAAGTAAATTACTATTATATAAAGCTGCTTGGGTAAAAGAAAATCAGGTACAAGATTTAAACAAACTTTCAAGTATGGCAAAATATTTTTCTACCAGTGCTTGCCAGAAACACTCAACAATTGCAGTTCAAATTCTAGGAGGACAAGGATTATATGAAAATTCATATGTAGCTAATGCCTACAAAGATTCAAAAGTGTTAGAAATTTATGAAGGAACAAATGAAATACAAAAGTTGGTCATTGCAAAAGAAATCCTGTAGTGGCACATGGCAATACGCCACTACCTTAAAAGATTTCATAAGACAAATTGATGTAAATAAAAGAAAGTTTAAAAAGATTGGAGCATTAATGCATGGTTCATTTACAAGTTCAACTCGTGGAGTTGGTTTTGACTTTAATGAAATCAGAGAATATGTCATTGGAGATGACCTAAGACATATAAGCTGGAATGCTACAGCTAAAACCAGTACATTACAAACCAAGGAATATTTTGCAGAAAAAGAAATCAGAACATTCTTTTTAATTGATATTAGTAATTCAATGCTTTGTGGGAGTAAGTCAGAGACCTTTATTCAACTGTTTGCTTTTTTATTAAATCTGGCTTCTGATTTTAGTGAAAAAATTGGTGGTGCGTTTTTTTCTGGTGATATTAATTATTTTTTTCCGCTAGCAAGTGCTTATAATCAGTCAAACATTATGTTTCAAACTTTTTTTAGCTTCTTTAATAATTTAAAAGAAAAAATCATACCTGAGCCTACAAATACAAATATTACAAAAGCTCTTGAATTTGCAAGAAAGTATTTTTGTAAAAAAGGACTTTTAATTATAATTAGTGATTTTATAAATTTAAAAGGATGGGAAAAACAAATTTATGAAGTATCTCAAAACCAAAATATTTTTTCATTTCAAATCTATGATCCAATTGATTATAAGCTACCAAAAGCTGGATATACCACTATAATTGATCCTGAAACAAAGCAACATTTTACTGTTAATACTGATAGCAGAATAGTTCAAGAAGCTTATAAAAACCTAATGTCTCAAAAACAAGAAAAGCTAAACTCCCTCTTACAAACAATTGGTATAAATCATATAATTATTGAAAGAAACGATTTTAAATGATAACTAACAATCAATATAAGGAATACGACATAGTAATAATTGGCGGAGGGCCGGCAGGCTTAGCAGCTGGACTTTATGCTTCTCGTGGAAATATGAAAACTGTTATTTTAGAAAAACTAATTCCAGGTGGTCAGTTAAATAACACAACAGATGTTGAAAACTATCCTGGAATGAATCACATAACAGGCCCTCAAATAGCCCAGGCAATGGAAGAACAAACAAAACGTTTTGGCTGCGAAATAATATCAAACTGTGAAATATTTAACATAGATCTTGCTAGTGAGGAAAAAATTGTTGAATCAGACAAAGGGATCTTTAAGTCAAAAGTTTTAATAATTGCCACTGGTTCTGAATACAGAAAACTTGGAGTAAAAGGAGAAAAAGAATATAGTGGAAAAGGAGTAAGTTATTGTGCAGTGTGCGACGGAGCATTCTTTAAAGATAAGGAACTTGTTGTTGTTGGTGGTGGTGATTCAGCGGTAGAAGAAGGAATATTTTTAACAAAGTTTGCAAGTAAAGTAACTATTGTACACAGAAGGGATAAATTTAGAGCAGAAAAAATAATTCAGGACAGAGCTTTTAAAAATTCAAAAATCAATGTAATCTGGAATACAACAGTACCTGAAATAAAAGGTGATGGTAACACAGTAACAAGTGTAAGATTAAAAAATGTAGTCACAAATGAAGAAAAAGACTTTAAATGTGATGGGGTATTCATATACATTGGTTTAGATCCAAACACAGAGCTTTTTAAAGGTAAAGTAAAAATGGATGAAGGTGGAAAAATTATAACTAATGAAAGAATGGAAACCAATGTTCCTGGAGTATATGCAGCTGGTGATGTACGCGAAACACCATTAAAACAAGCTGTTACAGCAGCATCAGATGGTTCATTAGCAAGTACAATGGCTATTGGCTATATAGAAAGGTTACATGATAAGATAGCTATAAAGTAGGGGAGTAAAAGATTAAAAAAGCAAAGAAAGTATGTATAACAGAGCACATCCTAAAAGAAGACAAAGCCAGAGATCCTACAATCGAAGAAGTCTTCCACAGACTGCTTTAATTACTCCAAAAAAAAATCTGGATTTAAATTGTAATGTAGGACAAGGATTTGGGATTTATCAAAATACTTATGAAGAAAAAATACTGCCATATGTAACATCTATAAACATAGCTTGTGGAGCTCATGCTGGAGATCCACTAACAATGGCTAAAATAATTAACATAGCTAGCGATTATAATTTAAGTATTGGTGCACTTATTGGATATAATGACTTCACAGGCAATGGTCAAAGAGAAATTTACATTGGTGTAGATGAATTAAGAGCATTAGTACTTTACCAACTTGGAGCATTATATGCTTTATTACATGCAAAAGGACTTGAGATTAGGCATGTCAGAGCTCATGGCTTTTTATATAAACAACTTTACACAGATCCATTAATTACTGAAACTGTTGCAAAAGCAATAGCAGAATTTAGCAAGTGGATAACTTTAGTTGGTTTAAGCGGTCCTGTTTTAAGTGGTGCTTGTACAGCAGCAAATATAAAAATGGGACAAGAAGTTTTAGTACACAGAAGATACAGAAAAGATGGCACAGTTTTACCTCACAGAGCTAATTTAGATGCTAAAAACTTTTTAAGTGATTCAGCTAAAAGAGCAAGAGAAATCATTCAAAGTGGAACTATAAGCTGTGAAGATAGAACAAAAATCAGAGTAAATGTTGACACAATTCATATACCTTCTGAGAATAGCGAGTCTATTGAACTAGCTAGAACAGTAAGAGCAATGATATCTGATCCAAAGCCATTACATCTTGATAAGTATGAAAAGTACTTTTCTGATTTATCTGCCCTGGTCTAACTAAAATGAAAAAGTTAATTGGACAAATTGTTTCAGGTTCTTTTTCAAAAGGACTTTTATTAAAGCTATCAAATGATTTTGATATTGAAGAACTTCGGATTGGAAAGTTTGTAATTATTGAAGGAGAAAAAACAAAATATTTTTCTATGGTTACTGATATCCAGCTTGAAACAAGCAATAACAAACTATTTAACTTTATTCCATCTCCAAAAGAAAACTTTATTAAAGATGTTTTAAAAGGAACTTCTGTATATGGATTAGTTCATTTAACACCTTACTTAATGACAGATTTAAATACACATGAAGAGTCAATTCCAAAAGTAAAAACAATTCCTCCTCATTTTTCATGTGTTTATGAAGCAACTGAAAAAGATATAGAACAAATATTTGGCAGGGAAGAAAAGTTAAACAATGATTTTCACATTGGATATCCAGCTGAAATGGAAATTCCACTCTGTATTAATTTAGATAAGTTTGTACAAAGATCAAATGCAGTATTTGGCAAATCAGGTACAGGAAAATCTTTCTTAAGCCGAATCTTACTTTCTGGCATCTTAAAAAAAGACACAGCAAGTATTCTTATTTTTGATATGCATAATGAATACGGCTGGCAAGGTACAAATGAAGAGTTAGTAGCAGCTAAAGGATTAAAACAATTATTTAATGACAAGGTTGAAGTTTTTACACTTGATCCAGAAAATAAAAGCTATACATTTAAAGATGCAATTGATTTAACTATTAGTTATAACCAAGTTGAAATAGAAGATTTAGAACTGTTACAAGGAGAGCTTGGGCTTTCAGAAGCTGCAATTGATCATGCAAGGTTAGTACAAAGAGAACATGATAAAAACTGGTTTTCAAAAATATGTGGAATGTCTGTTGGAGAAATTGAAGAGTTTTGTCAAAGAAATGGTGCAAACATAGGATCAGTCTTAGCACTTCAAAGAAAATTAAATACACTTGTAGATTCAGTTAAATATTTAAAACCAGTTACAAGTTATGATGGTGTAAAAAAGATTTTAAACTTTTTAATAAGCGGAAAAAGTATAGTCTTACAATTTGGTCGCTTAAATAATTTAAAAAGTTATATTCTAGCTGCAAACATTATTACAAGACAAATTCATGCTGCATATGTAGATATGATGGAGCAATATCTTTTAAACAGAACAAAATACCAGCCACCTAAGAGGTTAGTAATCACTATTGAAGAAGCACATAAGTTTTTATCTTCTCAAGTATCTAAGTTTTCAACTTTTGGAACAATTGCAAGAGAACTTAGAAAATACAATGTAACTTTATTAATTATTGATCAAAGGCCATCAGGAATTGACAGCGAAGTACTTTCACAAATTGGTACAAGAGCAACATTACTTTTAAATGATGAAAATGATATAAATGCAGTATTTGTAGGTGAATCAGGCAGTGAAAATTTAAAAACAATACTTTCACAACTAAATCCAAAACAAGAAGTTTTAATGTTTGGCTATGCAATGCCCATGCCAATAGTTGTCCGCACAAGAAGATATGACTCTGAGTTTTATAAATCAATCAGCCAAGAAGAAAAACTTACAAAAGAAGAAATTATAAGACGCGGAGAACTTGCAGCAGCAGAGTTGTAGATCAGCCTACTTTTCTTTTATTAGCTTTTAAGATTGCTTTATTTTTTATATACCTAACACGCTCTTCATTAGTAGGCAAGCTCAAGAGTTTTTTACTGATCTTTTTTCGTACTTGCCTTATCCATTTTAAAGAATTTTCTTCTTTTTTCATGAGACCTCCTATTTTTAGCCACCTACAAATTCTTTCGGTGAAACAATTTCTATCAAATCATGCCCTTCTTTCTGATTAATTAAATGCACACCACGTATAATCTTAGCACTAACCATATGCTTATAATTACATGAAACAAGGAATTCACAACCACTAACTGTTGCAACAGCAATATGAACTGCATCACCAAAACTATTCCTGGGAATTACATTATTTGAAAGATATTTATCTGAAAGAATAAAGACCTCTTCAGTAATTTCCAAATTCTCTGCTTTATAATACATTAGAAGATTTTTCAAATCTCTCATCCTTGCTTCATGAGCTTCATTTACTTCTCCATAGACTAGATCTGATATAAAAAACTTATAATTATCTTTTGTACCAAAATCATTCAAAAATTTATGCACAAGCAAACTCTCTTCCCCTCTTGTTTCAAGTGCAAAATTCCAGACTGAAGTATCAATGTAAATTTTTATTTTCTCAGGCATTTATTAAAGTATTATATCTTCCTTTTAAAAAACTTTATTGTTGTAACTCACCAAACAAGCTTAACTGCCCAGATTCTATTTGTGATTTAATTGATTCTTTTTTAACTACTGACCTAGCTTTGTTATACATTGTATTCATAATAGTTTGAGCACGAGTTAAAAGTTCTTTAGGTAAGCCTGCCATTTTTGCAACTTCTATTCCATAACTTCTGTCTGCCCCACCTGGAACTACTTTTCTTAAAAATATTACATGCCCTTCTTCTTCTTTTACGGTAACTTGGTAATTAGAAATAGAAGAATAAAAATCAGCAAGCCCGTTTAGCTCATGAAAGTGAGTTGCAAAAATAGTTCTAGGTTTTTTTTCTTTAACAAGATATTCTGCCAATGCCCATGCAATTGCTACTCCATCATAAGTACTTGTTCCCCTGCCAACTTCATCAAGTAAAATTAAACTTTTTCCTGTCATTTTATTTAAAATTGCACTTGTTTCAGTCATCTCAACCATAAATGTAGATTGACCTTCAGCAATATCATCAGTAGCGCCTACTCTTGTAAATATTTGATCAACTACTCCAATTCTTGCATAATTACAAGGTACATAAGATCCGATTTGTGCAAGAATTACATTTAATGCAATTTGTCTCATGTAAGTACTTTTACCTGCCATGTTTGGGCCAGTTAATATCACAAGCTGATTTGTAACATTCTTGGGTGCATTGCCATGTACTCCTACAAGAAAACAATCATTTGGGACAAAATTATTAAATCCAACTTTTTTTTCTACTACAGGATGCCTTGATGCTTTTAGTTCTATTACTCCTGAATCATCAAGAACAGGTTTTTTAAAACTATTTATAACTGCAGCCTGGGCTAAGGAAAATAAAACGTCTAAGACCGAAACATTATATGCAAGTTCTCTTAACACAGATGAGTAAGTTCTTACTTGTTCTCTAACTTGACAAAATATTTCATACTCTAACGAGATTATTTTTTGATCTGCATTTAATGCTTTTTGTTCAAATTCTTTTAACTCACTTGTAATAAATCTAGATGAGTTTGTCATTGTTTGCCTGCAAATGTAATCGGATGGAACTAATGACAAATTTCCTTTAGTTACTTCTATAAAATATCCAAATGATCTGTTAAATCCAACTTTTAAATTTTTTATATTAGTTCTTTGCCTTTCAATTATTTCATATGAGCTAAGCCAGCTATGACCGTTTTGAATGATTTCTTTTAATTTTTTTAACTCTAAATTAAACTCTGGCTTAATAAGATTTCCTTCAGTTAAAATATTTGAAGGAAAACTTAAGATTGCACTTTCAATAATCTCAACTACTTTCTCAATTTCTTTTGGATAATTTATTATCTTCTGGAAAAACAGTGATTTAAAATCTTTTAGTTTTAATGCTAGTGATGGTATTTCCTGAAGTGAATCTTTTAAGGCATTAAGCTCACGGGCATTTACAGCACTTGCTTGTAGTCTTGAACAAATTCTTTCAAGATCAAATATTTTTTCAAGTATTAAATTAAGATCAGAAAAAACATGTTTATTATTTATTAACTCCTCAACACAGTTTAACCTTTCATTTATTTGATTTATATCCAGTAAAGGCTGTTCAATCCATGTTCTTAGTCTTCTTTTTCCCATTTGTGTTTTAGTAAAATCAATAGACCATAATAATGAACCATTGTATGATTTGTCTTTTGTAGTTTCAGTTAATTCTAGATTTTTTCTTGTTGATTTATCTAAACTTAAAAATGAATCAATATTATAAGATATTATTTTTTCAAACTTTGGTTTTTCCTGTAATTGGGTTTTATCTATGTATGAAAGTATTGCACCACTTGTAATAATTCCTAAATTTAAATCAGCCCCTAGACTATCCAATGAATGAATTTGCAATTCATCTTTAATTCTTTTACTTGCATAGTCTTCATTAAAATACTCACTATCTAAGCCAGTGCAAAACCAATTTTCTTTTATATACAAATCTATATTTAATTTTTTTTCTTTTACTACTTGATGTTGATCTTTCTCATACACAGTCTGGATTATAAGTTCAGAAGGATTTATTCTATTAAGCTCTGATAATAGTTCATCATAACTGCATTCTGTAAAATAAAATTCTCCACAAGATACATCTGCATATGCAAATCCATATTTTTCTTTTTTCTTGTCTTTATAAACCGAAGCAATAAAATTGTTTCTAGATTTTGGTAACCAATCTGTTTCTAAAAGTGTCCCTGGAGTTAAAAGTTTTGTTACTTCTCTTTTAACTACACCTTTAGCTAATGCAGGATCTTCCATTTGTTCACAAATAGCTACTTTATAACCCTTATCTAAAAGTTTTGAAACATAATTAATAACTGCTTTTGCAGGTACTCCTGCCATTGGTATTCTACCTGTTGGATAACTTGTTTCAGATCTTCCTGTTAAAGTAAGTTCTAACTCTCTTGAAGTAATTTTTGCATCTTCAAAAAATGTCTCATAAAAATCCCCAACTCTAAAAAAAAGTAATACGTCTAAGTCATATTTATATTTAATTTCAAGAAACTGCCTCATAAGTGGTGTAAACTGATCTAAGTTACGAGGCCAGCCAGACTCATCTTTAGTAATTTGTTTTTCTTCTAAATTAATAGCATTCATATGGAGAAATTAATATATCT
This sequence comes from Candidatus Melainabacteria bacterium, assembly GCA_016193285.1. NCBI lineage: Bacteria > Bacillati > Candidatus Melainabacteria > Candidatus Melainabacteria bacterium. The sequence goes on along the minus strand of JACPSL010000036.1, from coordinate 14,828 downwards.
AACGATTTTACTCTGTACTTATAATAGAGCAAAACTATTAAAACCTCTACTCTTAGAATTAATTAAACAAGTAAATATTCAAGAGAATAAAGACAACATTGAAATACTTTTAATAAATAACAATTCAACTGATGAAACAAAAGAAATAATTTTAGAGCTTCAAAAAAATCATAGCTTTATAGAATATTGTTTTGAACCTAAACAAGGTTTAGCAATTTCAAGAAATAAAGGACTTTCTTTAGCAAAAGGAAATGTAATTGTATTTATTGATGATGATATAGTGCTTGATAAAAATTGGTTAAAAGAAATTAATGACTCCTTACAAAAGTATCCATATAAAGCATTTGGCGGGAAAGTAATTCCACTTTGGGAAAAAGAAAAACCTTCTTACATAAATCTAAGTGGATTTTTTTCATTAAGTCAAAAAATATTTCCTGCTCATGACAATGGTGACACTGAAAAACTTTATCCATTTTCAAAAGAAGAAACAAATCCAATTGGTGCAAATATGTGGATTAACAAAGAATTATTTCAAAAATACGGAAAGTTTAGAGAAGACTTAGGAAGAGTTGGATATGGTGGCATTCCTTGTGAAGATACAGAGTTTTGTTCAAGACTTTTAAGAGGTAGTGAAAAAATTTTTTATTACCCAAAAGCAATTGTTTTTCATCCTGTTTCAGCTTACAGAATGAGTAAAGAGTTTATAAAAAGCTGGCATTATAGAAATGGAATATCAACAATTCGTAAAGGAGGAAGAAACTTTCCAGTGCTTGATCTTTTTAGATTTCTTACAAGAGTTTTTATTTTAATCCCTTACTACTTACTTTTCTTTCTTATTGGAAAGATTTTATTAAATGACAAGATTTCTTCCTGGGGGCAATTTAAGTTAATTAGAATACTTGGCCAAATACGAGAGTTTTTAAGAATTTGGTTTAAGATACCACTAAAGGATCCAGTATTTTAGAACTATATAGGTTGTATTGATTTATCACTATTATCTTCATTTTCTAAAGATCTACCAGCTATTCAAAATCGTAAGGTTTATTTTCTTGTTCTCTTGATCATGTATTCAACACTTGGTGAAGCATTAATTGTTTCTGTTTTGATTTCAGGGTAATTGGATTTGAATACTCTGAATATTTCATCAGCAAAGCCCTGACCTATTCCTGTTACTCCTTTAAAATCTAATACTATCCTTTTAAACTTTTCAAGTCCAAACAAAAGTCTCTTTGCTTCTGAACGGGAAACATGTTTATTATGCTTCTGAGACAGGTGGACAGTTACTTTTGTTTTGTCAAATTCATAATCATCACTTTCAAATTGTGCAAACAAATCCCTAAGATTTTTTCTTGATCTTTGTTTTATTGAAAAGATTACTCTTGTACCTCTATGAAACATTTTAAGATCATCCAAATACACTTCATTTTCAGTGTTATTAATGGTTAAGTTTAAATAAGCACTTTCTAAAACAAACAAATCAGCGATTTTAGAAGTAAAAAATATACCTTGCCCAGAATGTTTTGAAGGAAGTGTTGTTTGTTTACCTTTTAATAAATGTTCAACAGCTTCAAAATGATCTTTTAATTTAAACTTCTTACGTATATTTTCATATACACCAATACCTTTATCATCAACTTGAAAATCAAATATTCCATTTAAACATCGTATTAAAATTTTTACTTTTCTTGATCTTGAATGATCAATCACATTATTCAGCATTTCAGTAAAGGCAAATTGAGCAATTTTATAAACATTATCTGAGAGTTTCTTTTGTAATTTCATCTTCATTGATGCTTCTAGAAAGACTCTATCTTCTTGAAGATCTTTATTAAGGTATATTGCTGAAAAAACAGATTCTTTGGAATTTTTAAGATGTAAACTTTTGCTTTTTGTATACTGTATGTATTTTGCATTATGAGTGGAACCAAATTTAATAAGTCTTTTTTTTGATATAAGTTCTCTAAAATACTGAGCTATTGTTTGTCTGGATATACCAGTTAGTTTAACAATTTCTGAACTAGTAACAAATCCCTTTGATTTGACTTTTTTTAGAATTAATTTCCTTGTGTTCATAAAATTTTCAATTGTAAGGTTAATTGTAAGGGGAAGTAGGGTATAAATTGTAAGGTAGTATAATAACATACAACCTTATTTACCTAACAATCTCTCCACACTAATCAACCCGAGACTATACAAAAGTTCAGCTTGTGCATTGTTATGTTCAATAATTGAATTAACTTTATAAGCTAAAGAATCTACATATTGTTTTTCTGCATTGAGGAGTTCAGTATTTATTCCTATTCCATTTGTTATTCTTGCTTTTGCTATTTTTAATGCTTCAGTTGTTGCACTTACTCTTGCTTCTGAAACTTCTAAAAGTTGCTTTGTAGCTTGAACATTTAAATATGAAGTTCTGACTTGCTTTTCAACCTCTTGATTTAAGATATCAAAATCTGTCACTAGCAATTTGGCTTTATTTCTTGACTCATTGATTTTAGAAACAGTTGTAACACCAAGTCCCATTGCAATATCCCAATCAACTTGTACTCCATAGTTTTTGTTTGCCCTTAGTGAATCATCAGTAACAAAAGAACTTGGTCCTCCACCTCCTCTAATTACATTAGATACATTTGTAATATTACTTAAATCTTGCACTGGTTCAAATGCTTGAAATAATTCTCTTTTTCTTGTAATCATGGTTGCAACTGGACTTCCAGTATCATCTAATGCAATTGCATCAGGTACAAAACCTTTTCTTTTTGTTCTGTGAAATAGCACATTTCCAGTTCCCCCATACTGACTAAAAATATTTGCTTTTGGCAAAAACTCTGAAGTTGCTACACCTATAAGATTTTTTCCAGCTCCATACTCTAATTTAGCAGCTCTAACTTCTGGACGATTTTTAACTGCTAAATTAATTATTTCAGTTATTGGTTTATTAATATCAAATAAGTCTTTAACTTTTAAATCATTTTCATTTGGTTTTATGTGTGTACCTTGTTCTAAGTTTAATAAAGTAGCTAATTTTATTGATGCTTCACGAAGCTTTGCTTGTTGAATTATATAAGCTTGCTCTTGTTCTGCAAGTTGAGATTTTGATTGTAAGACATCAAACCTTGTTCCAACTCCTTGAGCTTCAAGATTTGTATTAAGTTCTACTTCTGATTTTGCTTCTTCAACTGCCTTTGTCAAAACATCCAGCTGAGCTTGTTCTTTTAAAAGATTGTTATAAGCTCTTGTAACCTCAAGTAGTATATTGTTTTGCGATGCTAATAAATTTTCTTTAGATGCCTTATAAACTTTTCTAGCTGCAAGTGTATTAAAAAATCCTTTTCCACCTTCAAAAAATCTATAATCAAATCTCATAAAAGCGTTTACACTGCTTGTAAGAGTCATGACTGGGAAAACACCACCAACTAAAAAACTGCCATCATACCTTTGAGCTGAAAGACCTAACTTATAATCTGGCAGCCAATTCCCAATGTTTTCCCAATATTTCCACCTGTCAATTTCTTTTTGACTTTTTGCTTTAGCTATGTCTAAGTTTTGTAAAATAGCAATGTTTAATGCTTTTTCTAAACTAAGTTCTAATGGAACATCAATTCTTGCCTCTAATTTCATTGGTCCAAATAATTTTTCACCCTCTTGTGAACAAACCGGCAAAATACTTAAATTATGTAAAACAAATAAGGCCAAAAGAAATATAATTTGTTTGTGTGAATACATCAAAGTTACAGACGAATATAAGAAGATGTAGTTCTTTATGAAACAGCTACCTCTTAAAAAAGTCTAAATAATCATGCAATCTATATTTCAAAGAATACTAAAAATATGGCCAATTGTCTTGCTTGGATTTATTGCTTGGTTTTCTTATAACTTTTGGCTAAACTATTCTTCTACAAAATTAATCCTGTCAAACAGCATTGAAGCTAAAGACATAAAAGTAAGTTCAAAAGTAACAGGCAGAATATCTAAAATCTTTATAAAGGAAGGAGACAAAGTAAACCAAGAACAAAAATTACTTGAGCTTGAAGGAGATGAAATACATGCTCAATTAGATCAAGCAAAAGCATCTCTTCAAAAAGCACAGTTTGATTTAAGTGATTTAGTAATGGGAGCACGTCCTCAAGAAATTAATGAGACAGTTGCTGAAAGAGTAAAATTTCAAGCATTAGTAGAAGAAGCAAAAAGCAAATATCAAAACGAAGAAGCTGATTACAAAAGGATGGAAGAATTATATAAAGAAGGTGGCATTTCAAAACAAAAGCTGGATGAGTCTAAAACACAAAAAGATGTTGCCAAGGAAGAATTAAACAGCTTTGAACAACAGCTCATTAAAGCAAAAGAAAATGAAGACCTTATTAAAGAAGGTCCAAGAAAAGATCAAGTTAAAGCCCTACTAGCACAAGTTGACTACTACAAAGCAAACGTAAAAGAATTAGAAAAATATGTTTCAGAACTAACTGTAATTGCACCAGAGTTTGGTGAGATTAGTAGTTTTGATTTAAAAGTAGGTGAGGTTATTAAAGCTAATCAACCATTACTGACAATTACTGATCTAAGCGACATGTATGTAAGAGTATATGTACCAGGAAATAAGCTGTCAAAAGCAAAAATAAATCAAAAAGTAAAAATTAAAGCAGATAGTTTTCCGGATGAATTATTTGATGGTTACATAAGTTATATTGGTGCACAAGCCGAATACACACCAAGAAATATTCAAACACCTGAAGAAAGAACAAAATTAGTTTATCCAGTAAAAATTCAAATTACAAATCAAGAAAATAAATTACGAGATGGGATGTACGTTACAGTCAAACTATAAACTTTATGACTACAGAAATTGTAATTAAAACAAACTTACTTACTAAAGAATTTAATAAAAAAAAAGCAGTAGATAATTTAAATATTGAAATTAAAAGAGGTGAAATCTTTGGTTTTCTTGGCCCAAATGGATCTGGAAAATCAACAACAATAAAACTTTTATGCGGACTTATTACACCCACTTCAGGAGATGCAACTGTAAACAATTACAGCGTTTTAACTGAAGGAGAAAAGATTAGAAAAGAAATTGGTTACATGTCTCAGAAATTTAGTCTTTATGAAGACTTAACAATAAAACAAAATTTAAAATTTTACAGCATTCTTTATAGAATTACACCAAATGAAGAACAAGAGGAAAGAATAAATGAAGTTATGAAATTAACGCATATTGATGAGGAAGAAAACAAACAAGTCGCAAAACTGTCAGGAGGATTTAAACAAAGACTTGCATTTGCATGTGCTTTACTTCATAAACCAAAAATTATATTTTTAGATGAACCAACTGCAGGTATTGATCCTGTAGCAAGAAAAGAAATGTGGGATTTATTTTTTAAACTTGCGAGTGACAATCTTACACTTTTTATAACAACCCATTACATGGATGAAGCAGAAAGATGTACAAAGCTAGGTTATATACACGAAGGAAAACTTATTGTTTATGGCATAACATCTGAACTTGCAAGCTCAAAACAAGGACTAGAAGAATTGTTTGTAAGTATTACAAAAACAAAAGGATCAAATGTTAAATAATTTTTTTAAAGACAATTCTTTCTTTTGGGGCTTTAAAGCTATTGTTTTTAAAGAAATAATTCATATTATAAATGACAGACTTACTCTTTCCTTATCTTTATTAATACCTGCTATTCAATTAACAATATATGGCTTTGCAATTGATATGGATATAAAAAATATTAGAAGTGCGGTATTAGATTTTGATAAAACAAATTATTCGAAATTAATTTTAGAGAAGCTTCAAAATTCCAGATACTTTAACATTAAATATTTTCCTGACGGTGAAGAAGAGTTAATAAACAACATTGTAGAAGGTAAGGTTAAAGCAGGTTTTGTAATTCCAAAAAACTTTCAAGCAAATGTTTTATCAAATAAACCAACTTCAATTCAAATCTTAGTGGACGGTTCTGATTCAACAGTTGCACAACAAGCTTCAAATACTGCAAGTCTTATAATTCAAAGTTTTGGTTTAAAAATAACAGAAGATTTTTATGAAATAAATACTAGATTAATAGAACCCAGAACAAGGGTCTTATTTAACCCTGATTTAAAAAGTGTTAATTTTATGATCCCGGGACTTCTTGGAGTTATCATGCAAATAATTACAACATTTTTAACAGCTTTGTCAATAGTAAAAGAAAAAGAAAAAGGCACACTTGAACAACTTATGGTAACTCCTATTGGTCAAGGAGGGTTATTAATTGGGAAGTTAGTACCTTATGCAATGATTGGGTTTATGCAGTTTTTTATAGTTACAATGGTCATGGTTTTTTTATTTAAGGTACCAATTCATGGAAGTATTGTTTTGCTTTTTATTTTATCTACAATATTTTTATTTTCTAGCTTATCTCTTGGATTATTAATTTCAACTGCAGCTGAAAATCATGCTCAAGCAACTCAACTGCTTCAGCTTGTAATTATTCCATCTATTTTACTTAGTGGCTTTATTTTTTCAAGAGAAAATATGCCACCAGTCATGAGTGCAATTGGTTATTTTATTCCACTAACTTACTTTTTAGAAATATTGCGTGGAATTATTTTACGTGGGGCAACTTTCATTCAACTAATACATGACATAATTCCTTTACTTTTATATGGAATTATAATTCTCTACTATGCAATAAAAAGATTTAAAAAACAGATTGCGTAACAAGAGATTACATGGACTCTAATCCTAATTTCTTAAATAATTCTCTATCACTATTAAACTCAGGGTTTTTTGTTGTAAGTAATTTCTCACCAGTAAAAATACTATTTGCACCTGCTAAGAAACAAAGTGTCTGCATTTCATGATTCATTTCAAGCCTGCCTGCTGAAAGCCTAACTTTAGCTTTCGGAATAAATATTCTTGAGATTGCAATTGTCCTGATTACTTCAAAAGAATCTATTTCAGGATTTTTATAAAGCGGTATCCCTTTTATTCTTACTAAAACATTTATAGGAACTGATTCTGGCTGAGGGTTCAGATTAGCTAAAGTTTTTATTAACTCAATTCTGTCTTCTTTACTTTCTCCAAGTCCAAGAATACCTCCACAACATAACCGAATACCAGCATTTGAAATGTATTGAATTGTTTGTAGTCTATCTTGATATTTTCTTGTTGTAGTAATTTCTTTGTAAAAATTTTCAGATGTATCTAAATTATGATTGTATGCAGTTAGACCTGCCTCTTTTAATTTATAAGCTTGCTCTTGAGTAAGCATTCCAAGCGTACAACAAACTTCAATATTTAATTTTGCAACCCCTGTAACTAATTCAAGTACTTTATCAAACTCAAAATCATTAGGAATACTACGCCATGCAGCTCCCATGCAAAATCTTTTTACTCCATTTTGCTTTGCAAGTTTTGCTTGTCTTAAAACTTCTTCCTTATCTAAGAGATTATATTTTTCAATGTCTGTATTGTGTCTTGAGCTTTGTGAGCAATATTTACAATCTTCAGGACAATTTCCACTTTTAATATTACTTAAGGTACATAACTGTACTTTATTAATTGGTTGATATTCTCTATGAACAGATTGTGCTTTAAAGATAAGTCCTAAAAGAGGCAAATTATAAATCTCAGTTATATCACTTACTGAATATTGTTCTTTACTACTAGCGACCGTTTTCATACATTTATTTTATTTAATAATTTATAATCCAGAAAACTAACATGTAAAAGTTCTTCAAAGCATTTTTTTAAATTCTTAGCTGCTGTATTAAAAGAAACATCTTTCCCGGATAAATCTCTTATAATATCTAATCTAATTGAACCATGTTGTAAAATATATTTATCTTTTTTACATTGTGCACTTCCTATAATTTTTATATCATTTACTACAATATCAGCAACAGTCTTAGTATTAAAACAATTAAAATCATTTGTATAATTTTTACTTGAATAACCAAAGTGTGCATTTAAACTATATTGCTTTAAAAACAAAATTAAAACCTCACCTATTTCTAAATATATTTTTTTTATTCCACAACTCGTATTTAAAACAATACTGTAAGTTAGCTCATCATCACACAAACCATGATAAACAGCTTGTCCACCAGATATCCGTTTAACAATCGTATAAAAACTAGTATTTAATTCAGAGAAGGATTGATTCAAACCAATTGAAATAGTTGGTTTACTCCATCTATAAACTCTTAAAACAGGAAACTTAAGTTCACCATTAATTAAACTTTCTAACAAATAACTATCACAAGCCATATTAAAGTAACCATCATTAGAGCCAGTGTCTAAAAAATACCAATTTATTTCTTTTTTAATCAAAGCTTTTCTAGTTCTTGTTTACACAAACTTGCTAGAGCAGTTTCAGGAGCTAGTTCAAGTACCTTCTTAAAATTACTCTTAGCACTTTTTTTATGTTTTTCTATTACATCAATCATACCTAAGTGATAATAAGCATCTGCTAACTTTTTATCTAAGTCAACAGCCCTTTGAAAATTCTTTCTTGCAAGTTTAAGATCTTTCTTCTTTTCATAGACTAATCCAATATGATAAAAAGCTTCATGGAACTCGGGCGCTAGTTTTAGAATTTGTTGAAACTCACTGGTAGAATTTTCAAGATCACCTTTAACATAATAAATAATTCCAAGCCCATTATGGACAAAAATTAAATTTTCTTTTTTATCAGGCTCACTTCCAGGCTGCTTTTCAATATCATTAACTAAACCATTTAATATAGAAATAGCTTCATCATATTTAGCAGTATCAAGGTATATTGCTGCTAAATTAAATCTTGCAAGAAATAAACTACTATCTAAAGAAATTACTTCTTTGTATAGTTCTTCAGCTCTTTCAAGGTTTTTAGCTTTTTGTTCTTTTACTGCCCTGTTGTAAAGTTCTGCAGCTCTTAAAGTTATAACTACATCAGCTGGAAGTAGCAATATTTTTACAGCATTATCCTTCTTTGAAGCTAGTTTAGGTAAAAACTTTTGGCCAGGTTTTAAATTAAGTTCTACTAAAATTTTTTGATTAGCACTGTCACTTACTGAAATATCACTTACAAAAGAAAGCATGGACAGTACTTGCTCTCTAACAAAATCATCAAACTTAAAAGAGTCATGGTACTTACTGTTTAAAAGCTCAATTACAATTTTGTCAGGGTTTTCTTCTTTTAAGAAGTTAATATCAGGATATTTCTTAGCTACATCAATTATTAATAAAGCATTTTCAGACCTTATCTGAAGAATCTCTGAAAGGGTTTCAGGAGTTTCAACTTCTGCCAGTACATAAAAACCTGAAATTAAAAAACAAAACAATAACGACAATAAAAATCTCATTCTTTCTTTCTCCTTTTTCTCTTCTTACACTAACTCACTTAATCTAGCATCTAATTTCTTTAGTTCTGTATTCATATTAATTGATTCAATGGGTTTACATAAATAAAAGTTCTTGTTTAATATTAAAGATTTTAACAAATCACAAATCTCAAATGCATATGCCATGCTTGACATAGGAGCTGATAGGGTTGGTTTTTTATTAATAATGACTGTGCTTGTTCTTAATTCAGCATATGTACACTGGCCAAAAGTTGGTTTTGCCCGCCTTGGTATTGAAAAATCAACTATTGTTGTATGTATATTGTCATCTGTAATTTTAATTTGCTCAGCAATTTCTTTATTTAATATTGGAATTGGTACACCAACACCTACATAAAGAACAGGCCCGAATGATTTCAGGAATCCTCCTCTAACCCACTTAGAATTCATTGAATTTAAATCAGCAATTGCTGACAATGTTATGCCAGGTCCTATTGGAATACCATATTCATTCCTTTTCTGCAAAGGATTATGATTAGATCCATAACCAATAACATATCCACTTCCTCCACCAATCCAAATCCTGCTTCCTGTACCTATGGTTTTACAGTAAGGATCATTTACAAGCGGGTTTAAATAACTTGAAGAATTAAAAGTTGAGTTTTCAAGATGTGCAATAAGAGTTCCCATATGTGAATTAATATCTTTATCTCCTGCATTAGTTGCAACAATATTGTTTTGATTAATTACTTGATTTAATAACAATCTTGCTTGATTTACCTTTTTTAAATTAAACCAGGTTTCAAATTCTTTGTTTGGAAATACTTCTAAGTTTTTTCCTATTGCTTTTAAATATACATCTTTGCCTTTTACTAAATCCTCAACAACATGAGCGCCACCGTATTGAAAGTTATCCTTTGATACTTCAACACAAGACAAAGCCACATCTGTTGGACTTGCAGGATAAGCAAAAACATTATTGATATAAGCTTCCAAAAAGTAAATCAATGGATCAGTTTGCCCAAAGTTTAAATATAAAAGAGCATTTGTATTCATTTCAAAACTAGCAAAAATAACAACATCAACATTATTAAAAAAATAATCTACACCTTTTTCTTTTATTAACTCTTTAGCTTCAACTGCTGTTAAAACCTCTACTTTACTGGTTTTGATTTTTTCATTTATTTCATCATAGGTTCTTTGCATGTTAGTCATTGTATCAAGATGTAGGGGCAGGTCGCGACCCGCCCAAAAGAAGTTACAATATTAAGAATGAGAATTAATAAAAATACCAGAATTGGTGTTGTATGTGGTGGCATTTCTAATGAAAGAGAAATATCACTTAAATCAGGCAAGAATTGTTTTGATGCACTAATCAGACTTGGTTATAAAAATACTTTTCTTATTGATATAAAAAAAACAGATGACTTATTTAATTTAAAAAAGAAACAAATTGAAGTTGCATTTTTAATTACACATGGAAAGTTTGGAGAAGACGGGGCAATTCAAGGAATACTAGAATGGCTACAGATTCCTTACACAGGCTCTTCTATCCTAGGAAGCGCTATTGCAATGGATAAACTAATTACAAAACAAATAGCACAAAATCTCAGTATTTTAACTCCACCATATTATTTAGTTAGTAAATCAAATCTACAAAAAATAAACTTAAAAACTATCTGGGAAAAACTTGTCAAAAAAAATAAAGCTATTTTTTTAAAACCCAGAGAAGAAGGCTCCAGCATAAATACATTTAAGATAAAAAGTTTTTTAGAATTAGAAAAAATTATAGACAAATTAGACTTCAATCACTGTGATTATCTAATTGAAGAATTTATTCCAGGCAGAGAAATTACAGTTAGCATTATTGAAATTAATAATAAACCAAAAGTCTTACCAATTTTAGAACTAAAGCCTAAAAATGAATTTTATGATTATCAAGCTAAATACATTAAAGGATTAACCGAATTTTTATTACCAGCAAAAATAAGAAAAGATATTGTAAAAAAAATAAAATCAGATTCATTAAAAGTATTTTATGCCATCGGTTGTTCTTCTTTTGGAAGAGTTGATTTTATATTGAGTGACAACAATAAACCTTACTTACTTGAAATAAATTCTTTACCTGGAATGACTGATCTAAGTGATTTACCAGCACAAGCAAAAGCAGCAGACATAAACTATGATGAGCTTGTTGAAATTATTTTAAAAACAGCAAAGTTACATAAATAATTTACACAAACGTCCTTGCAGGATTTCTGAATTTTGTAATGTTTGGTTGGAATAATAATGTTAGTTTTCCTGTAGGGCCATTTCTTTGCTTAGCTATAATAACTTCTGCTTCACCTTTACTAGAAGTCTCAGGATTATAATATTCATCTCTGTAAATAAACATAACTATATCTGCATCTTGCTCTATTGAACCACTTTCACGTAAGTCAGATAACATTGGTTTTTTGTTTTGTCTTGCTTCAACTGCTCTTGAGAGCTGACTAATAGCAAGAACTGGAACTTTAAGTTCTCTAGCAAAAGCTTTTAATCCTCTTGAAATGTCAGAGATTTCCTGTACTCTGTTATCAGATCTTTGTCCTTCTATTAATTGCAAGTAGTCAACTATAATTAAATCAATTTGTCCAAGCTCAGATATTAATCTTCTTGCTTTTGCTTTCATTTCAATTACTGTTGATATAGGAGTGTCATCAATATAAATTGGTGCATCGCCAAGTTCTCCAAATGCAACTCCTAGTTTTGTCCAATCGTCTTGTTGCAGCTGCCCAAATCTCATTTTATTTGCATCTATACTTGCTCTACTACAAACCATTCTTTGAATAACTTGTTCTTTTGACATTTCTAAACTAAAAATTGCAACAACTTTTTTAAGTGCAACTCCAACATGTTCTGCAATATTTAAACAAACTGCTGTTTTACCCATACTAGTTCGTGCTGCTATAACTATTAAATCTGATTTTTGTAAACCAGAAGTCAGTGCATTTAAGTCATAGAACCCAGTATCCAAGCCTAATAGTTCTCCTTTTTTTTGCTCTCTTTGTTCAAGTCTTTCCCATGTATCATTAACAAGACTACTAATTGGGGTCAGAGCTTGGCTTGTTTGTTTTTGAATTAAATTAAAAAGTAATTTTTCTGATCTTTCAATAGCACTGCTTGCTTGTGTTTCTTCATATCCAACTTTTGAAATTTGATTGCCAGCAAAAATAATTTCTCTCAGTATTGATTTTTCAAGAACTATCTGAGCATATCTTTCAGCATTAACAGCAAGTGGTGCATGAGACAATAAAAGTCCTAAGTAATATCTGCCTCCTACTTCTTCAAGCTCATTATTGTTTTGAAGATATTCTGAAACAGTTAAAGGATCAATAGCTTCATTCTTGTCATAAAGTTTTAAAATCGCACTGTAAATCACTTGATGAGCTGGTCTATAAAAAGATTTGGGATTAGATATTATTTCAATTATTCTATTTAAGCAATCACTTTGAGCAAAAATTGCTCCAAGCACTGCTTGTTCAGCTTCTTGAGATTGAGGCAAAAGAAGATAATTATCTTCATTCTCCCCAAATGCAATAATATTTTTCTTATCTTTTTTAAGATACTCTTCTTGATTTTTCATATAAACTCCTGTTTGTAAAATATTAGCTTATTAATAACTCTAACTCTAGTTAGTATACGCTTTGACCTCTCTTAACAAAAAGTGTAAAAAAGATGTAAAATTGAAAGGTTAAAAATGGATATTATTGACGAAGCAAAAAACATTGTACTTATAGGACTTATGGGTTCAGGTAAATCAGCAGTAGGCAGAACTATTGCAAGAAAACTTGGCAGAAGATTTATTGATACAGATAGGCTTATTGAAAGAAAAACAGGAAAAACAATTCCTGAAATTTTTGAAAAAGAAGGAGAAAATACTTTTAGAAAACTAGAAAAGGAAATCATTAAGAAAGTATCACAATATGTTGGAATAGTAATTGCAACCGGTGGTGGTGCAATACAAGACATTGAAAGCTTTAAATATCTTAAAGAAGCTAGTTGGATAATTGCTCTTTATGCATCTCCAGAAACATTATATGAAAGAATTGCAGGTAAAAGAATAAGACCGTTGCTTTTAGATAATGAAGAGCCTGTAAAAAAACTTGAGGAAATTCTTAATGAAAGAAAATATATTTATGCACAAGCTGATTTTCAAATAAGTACAGAAAATAAAAACATTAATGAAATTGCAGATGAAATTATTAACCTTTTAGATGCTAACAAAAAAATCAATTTTTAAACTATGAGAGAAGAAATTATTAAAGTTAACTTGAAAGAAAAAAGTTATAACATCTACATAAAACAAAATCTATTAGCAGATTCTGGGGACTATGTTCAAAAACTATTCACAGGAAAAAAGATTTTAATTATAACTCAAGACAAAGTACCTAAAATATTTTTAAAACAAGTTAAAACAAGCCTTAAAAAAGCTGGCTTTAATGTTTTTACTTTAGTACTGCCTTCAGGTGAACAATTTAAGAATTTAAATTCCCTTCTAAGAATTATTAACTATGCAATAAGAAATAAGTTTGAAAGGGACGATACATTTTGTGCACTTGGTGGTGGTGTAATTAGTGATCTTACTGGATTTGCTGCATCAATATATTACAGAGGGATTAATTTTATTTGTATGCCAACTACTTTATTAGGTATGGTTGATGCTTCAATCGGAGGTAAAACATCTATCAATATTAAAGAAGGGAAGAACTTACTTGGAACATTTTATCAACCAAAAATTATTTTAATTGATCCAAATTGTCTTAAAACTCTTTCGGAAAAAGAATTTTTAGTTGGCATGGGAGAAGTAATTAAGTATGCACTTTTAGACAAAGGAGATTTTTTTAATTTTCTAACAAAAAACAAAAAAAATATTTTAAGAAGAAATATGAATTCACTTTTAAAAATAATTATTCATTCATGTAAAGTTAAAGCAAAGATAGTTAGTAAAGATGAGAAGGAATCAAGCTTAAGAGCAATTTTAAATTTAGGACATACCTTTGCTCATGGGATTGAACAAGCTTACAACTATAAAAAATACACACATGGTGAAGCAGTTAGCATTGGCATGTGTTTAGCAAGTAAATTAGCTTTCAAGCATAATATGATTTCAGAAAACAAGATGAATTCAATAATAAAGTTAATTAAAAACTATGGCTTGCCAACTAAAATCTCTTCAAAGAAAAAAATACATCAAATTACTCAATCCATGCTGCTTGATAAAAAAATTAAAGGTGGAAAACTTAGGTTCCTATTGCCTTCACAAGACATTGGAAAAGTAAAAATTGTAAGTGGAATATCTATTAATGAAATAAAACCACTTTTTTAATTTTAAGTTAACGCAACTTTGAAAATTAATCTCGAGAAAAGGCGTAATTCTTGAAAATATTAAAGTTTAAACAAAAATAGATGGCCTACATATTAATTCCTGGCATTGGTAGTTGTAATTGCTTAAAGGCATACTCTGTTCCACCAAC